>DASPXL010000034.1:0-6470 GCA_035637375.1 Burkholderiales bacterium | reverse complement strand
TGCTTCCATAAAATGCCTCCCTCCAGACGGGGAATCGTCGCCCGTAATATGGAGATCGTGTATTACAGAAACGTGAAATGACGGGAAATGATGCTCAGCGCGGCCTCACGCATGCAAGTCATTGTTTGTATGGAGGCATTACCCTCGGCTTGGTGAACCAGGTCGGTGCAGCGTTCGGCCCATCTCGAGGGGGCGAATGCGATGCGTCTGAAGTCGTGAGGTAAATCGTCGCCCCACGCGCTCGCGAGCCAGATTCTTTCGGTGTCAGCATAGTTCCATAGAACTAGCTTCTGGTGCCTCAAACGATCGCAACTGCACGTTATCGTGTTGCACAAATCGGACGGCATTCGTCCGGTGCAAATGCGTCGCATCGTCGGATGCCATGAACAGTCAGGAGACAGAGCGCAAGAGTTATTCCGTACTTCCATTGCATACGGCCTCGCCGCATCCAAACTTGCTCGCCGCACACTCATCCTCCCGCCACCTTCTGGACCACCAGCTCGCGCCCGCCGCACTGGTACAGGCGGCGCTCGACCCTGTGGTGACGATTGGTGTTTTGCTGATTTCCGCCTTGGCCTTCGGCGAAGCGTTCGAAGGCCCCTATCTGATTCTCGCGCTCATCGTGTTCTCGCTGACCTTTCCGGGAAGCTCCCCGAAGGGCACCAGCATCCGGGCGCTCGCAGGTGACGTCCTGACGGGCTGGCTCGTGATCGTCGCGCTCCTGCTGCTCATCGGTTGGGCGACGCGCACACTCGGCGCCTTCGATCTGCGCGTCATCCTCGCCTGGGTGCTCGCAACTCCAGTTGCCCTGTTCGCTGCACACCTGCTCCTGCCCGTCGTTCTGCCACGCCTGTTGGCGGCGGAAGGCGTGCAGAGAATCGCCGTCATCGCGGGCGAGGGCGAGCTCGGCCGCAAGCTCGCCGAGCGGATTCAAGGCACGCCGTTTCTCGGCATCCGTTTCTCCGGCTATTTCGACGACCGCAGTCCCGAGAGGATAGGCGGCGTCAAGCCGGGCGAGATTCTCGGGTCGCTCAACCAGATCGCGGAGTACGCGAAAACCCACCGTGTCGATCTGATCTACATCACGCTGCCGATGGCTTCGCAGCCGCGAATCCTCAAGCTCCTCGAGCAACTGCGAGATACGACGGCATCGATCTACTTCACACCGGACATCTTCCTCTCCGATTTGATCCAGGCGCGCATGGACACGATCGGCGGCATTCCGGTCGTTGCGGTGTGCGAGACCCCCTTCTATGGAATCAACGCCCTGATCAAGCGCGCCAGCGACATCGCCCTCGCATCGGCGATCCTGGCGCTGGTCTCGCCGCTCATGCTCGCCGTCGCGATCGGTATAAAGCTGAGCTCCCCCGGGCCGGTGCTGTTCAAGCAGCGCCGCTACGGCGTCGACGGCAGGGAAATCATCGTCTACAAGTTCCGCACGATGACCGTGCTCGAAGACGGAGAGGTGATCAGGCAGGCGACGCGCGACGATCCGCGGGTGACTCGTTTCGGGGCGTTTCTTCGGCAGTACTCCCTCGACGAGCTGCCGCAGTTCATCAACGTGCTTCAGGGCCGCATGAGCGTGGTCGGACCGCGCCCCCACGCCGTGGCCCACAACGAGACGTACCGCAAGCTCATCAGGGGCTACATGATCCGGCACAAGGTGAAACCGGGCATCACCGGTCTGGCGCAAGTGAACGGCCTGCGCGGCGAGACCGATTCGCTGGAGAAGATGAAAGCGCGCATCGAGTGTGACCTCGCCTACCTGCGGGACTGGTCGCTGCAGCTCGACTTGCAAATCGTGCTGAAGACGGTCTTCGTGGTACTGAAAAAGCAGCACGCCTACTAGGGACACAGGCCTCAGGCGATCTGGCGCCGGAAACGATAGCCCGTTCCGCGCACGGTTTCGATCAGTCCCTCGTGATCGGTCGGATGCAGCTCCTGCCGCAGTCTGCGAATGTGGACGTCGACGGTGCGCTCCTCGACAAAAACGTGGTCGCCCCAGACTTCATCGAGAAGCTGGGCGCGGCTGTAGACCCGGTCGGGATGAGTCATGAAGAAATGCAGCAGGCGAAACTCGGTGGCTCCGAGATCGATCTTGCGGCCACAGCAAGTAATTCGGTGTGCGGCCGGATCGAGCTTCAGGCCGGCGATCTCGACGACCTCGTCGCTCGCCAAGGGCGCGCGCCGGCGTATCACGGCCTTGATTCGCGCGAGCAGCTCGCGGGGGGAAAAGGGTTTGGTGATGTAATCGTCCGCGCCGGCTTCGAGCCCGGTTACCTTGTCCGTCTCCTGCGAACGGCCCGTCAGCATGATGATCGGAATATCCCGGGTGCGCTGGTCGGTGCGCAGCTGCCTGGCAAAGCTCACTCCGGTCGCGTTGGGAAGAATCCAGTCGAGCAGCACCAGGTCGGGCAGCACTTCGCGGATGGCCGCTGCGGCCTCGGGCACGCTGGCCGCGCGCATCACCTGGTGTCCGGCGCGCTCGAGATTGGCCGCGATCAACGTCTGGGTTACCGGTTCGTCTTCGACTATAAGGATTGCGCCGCTCATGATCTCAAATGGTCTCCGTAGAAAAGAGAGGGACCGTACCGGTACATTAGGCTGGGCCGAGCCCTCAGGGTACTTCGCTCTCGAACTGATCGGCCCGTGGCAGGGCCTTGATCGTTGAAGGGGGTATTGCGTCGAATCCCGATCTGGACTTGGGGGACCGCGTAGCGAAGCGGGCAAAATCTTTGAACGCGTGCAACTTTGGCGAGCGGGTGATACCCGCAAATCCTACGCGGGCAAATCCAGTCGTTGCGCCACTGTTCGACAAGCATCTGCGCACCTTTCTCCCCCGCGACTCGGGATCGTCCCGATCCGCGGACAGCATGCAGCACTACCAAACCGCCGGGTTATGATAGCGGGGCGGCCCTCTACTCACTATCGCGGGAGCTTGATCTTTTTGTGGCGAATCGGCGGCTCGATGTAGCCGCCCGACTACATGCTGGAGCGCCAGTCTGGATTGAAAAAGCCCGGCCCGCCTGCCGGGAAGGGCGGCGGATCGGGGAGACGGCCTGAACCTATATGAGCTGATGCTTGACCGCGTAGCGGACGAGCGCCGCATTGTCGGTCAGCTTCAACTTCTTGAGAATGCGGGCGCGGTAGGTGCTGATGGTGCTCGGGCTCAGGAACATTTCCGCTGCAATCTGGTTGATCTGCTTTCCGGACGCGAGGAGCCACATCACCCGGTACTCGCGGTCCGAAAGGGTCTCGTGGAGCGGTTTCTCGGCATCGGGCGCGAGCTCCGATACCATTTTCTCCGCGAATCCCGGACTGACGTATTTGCCCCCGTTCATCACTTTGCGAATCGCCGTCGTCAACTCCTCGCTCGCGCTTTCCTTGGTGATGTAGCCCGCGCCGCCCGCCTTGAACACCTGCGTGGCATGCACCTCCTCGGGAAGCATGCTCAGCACGAGTATGGGGCGGCCGGGGTACTGGCGTTTTATCTCCTTGACCAGATCGAGCCCGCTTCGGCCGGGCATCGAATAATCGAGAATCGCGACATCCCATTCGAGCTTGCGGCTGAGCTCGAGCGCGTCGTGCCCGTTCTTGGCCTCCCCGACCACGGTCATGTCGTGCTCCGCGGCCAGGATCTCTTTCAGACCACGCCGGACCACCGGGTGATCATCCGCGATCAGGATTCTCATGGTGAAGTCCCTTGAGCAAGCGTTCTTCCCCGAACAGGCTCGGGGTTTGAGCGGAGGGCGTTGACAGTCTACTTCAACCCGAACGGGACCGATACTGTCACTCGGGTCCCCTTGCCCGGCCGGCCTTTGATCTCGACGTTCCCGCCAAAGGGAAGCATGCGCTCGCGCATTCCCATAAGGCCCAGCGACTTCGGGCTGAAGACAGCCTCCTCCGCCGCGATGCCTTTGCCGTTGTCCTCGACGACCAGCGTGAGACGGTCCGCGTCGGCCTGCATCACCACGTCGACCCTGGTGGCGTTCGCGTGGCGCGCCACGTTGGTGAGGAGCTCCTGAAAAATCCGGAACGCCGCTGTCGAGCGCTCCTGATCCAGCACCGGAGGATCCGCAGGCAGAGAGATCTTGCACCTGATCCCGGTCCGCATTTGAAAATCTCTCGCCTGCCATCCGATCGCCGCCGCCAGACCGAGCTCATCCAGCACCTCGGGCCGCAGTCGCGTGGCGATCTTGCGGACCGACTGAACGGTGTCGTCGATCAGACCGAGCATCGACTTTGTCCTCTGGGCGAGCGCCTTCTGATTCGGCGGCAGCCGGTGCGCGACCCAGGTCAAATCCATCTTGAGCCCGGTCAGCGCCTGGCCCAGCTCATCGTGGATCTGGCGCGACATCCGCTTCCACTCCTCCTCCCGTACCGACTGCAAACGAGCCGCCAGCGCGCGCAAATTTTCCTGCGACGTCTCCAGGCCTTCCTCCGCCCGCTTGCGTTCGGCTATCTCCCGGGTCAGCACTTCGTTCTTGAAGTACAGGTCGATAAACACCGAGACCTTCGACGTCAGGAACTCCGGCACTACCGGCTTGAGGATGTAGTCCACGGCGCCCGCTTCATACCCGCGAACCATCGAGCGAAGGTCTTCGTAGGCGCCGGTCACGAAGATGATCGGCGTGTAGCGCGAGCGCGGGTGTTCCCTGATCAATCGGGCCGTGGCGAATCCGTCGGCCCCGGGCATTCGAGCATCCATCAATATGACCGCAAAGTCCTGTTTCAGGACGCATCGCAAAGCCGCCTCTCCAGAGTTCGCGAGGACTATGTTCGGCGCGAGGCCCTGCAGGAGTTCCTGCAATGCCTGGAGGGTTTTCGGGTCATCGTCGACAACCAGGATGCTTGCTTGCGAGGCATTCGCTTCCACGGCGTCGATCTTATCAAAGCGTAATCCGTTCCAGTAGCGCACTCGCCGGCTCCGGAAACAAAAGAGCGGGTTGGGAGACCCGCCCTTTTGTGCTGCCCGCCAAGATCTGCGTCAGATCACGCGCACTTCCGGCAGCGGAAACCCTTTGAAGTTGCTCGAAGAGTTTTCACGATGCGAGCAACTTCTCATATCACCCGTATTTCCGGCAGCGGAAAGCCGTTGAAGTTGCTCGCATAGGCCGTGGTATAGGCGCCGGCGTTCCTGAGATAGATATAGTCGCCCTCCTGCAGGTCGGAGGGCAGCGGCTCGTCGCGCATCACCACGTCGATCGAGTCGCAGGTCGGGCCGGCGACGTTCCAGGGGACGTCGGGCCCGGCGCGGTCGGTGCGGATCTTGTATTTCAGGCCTTCGGCGGTCTCGATGATCCCGCCGAAAAGCCCGGCGTCCAGATGCATCCAGCGCTTGCCCGCGCGGGTCGCCGTTCCCACGATGCGGCAGACAAAATAACCGGCGTCCGAAACCAGGAACCGCCCCGGTTCCGCGATCACCTTTACCCCGGTCGGGAACGCCTCGAGCGCCCGGTTGACCACCTCGCCGATCACCTCGACCGCGGGGATCGGCTTCACGTGCCTCACGGGGAATCCCCCGCCGATGTTCAGCAACCGCGGGTTGAGGCCCGCCTTCGCCATCTGGTCGAAGACCGCGCGCGATTTTTCGATGCCGACGCGCCAGTTTTCCGGGTTGCGACACTGCGAGCCGACGTGAAAGGCGACTCCGGCCAGGTCGGCCTTGAGTCGGGCCGCGGTCAGGACGATTTCGCGCGCCTCGCCTGCGTGCGCGCCGAACTTCCCGGCGAGCGGCCAGTCGCTGCCGATATTCGGGGTATCGATGCGCAGGTACAACCTGGCATCGCTCTTGATCGAGTGGATCTTCCTCAACTCCTCGACCGAATCGATGACGAACCATTCGACCCCCTGCGCCGCCGCGCGGGCGATGAAATCCCGCGACTTGGTCGGATTCGAGTAGAAGACGTCGGCCGACGGCACGCCGAGCGAAACGAGGAGGTCGAGCTCGGCGATGGAGGCGATCTCGAACCCGGCGCCTTCCTCGAGCAGCGTCTTGAGGACACGGGGGTCGGGGTTGGCCTTGACCGCGTAGTGCGGCCGCACGCGCGGCATCGCCGCTGTGAAGCGCCGCGTCTTCTCGCGGACGATACCGGAATCGATCAGGAGGAACGGCTTGTCGTAGCCGTCTTTGACTGCCGAGCGGACTTTGTCGAAGTCCAGGCTCGACTCGGGGTGGGAGTCGAAGAGGTGGGTCTGTTCGAACGCCTGCTGTCGGATTGACTTGATGGTCTTTCTTGCTACGCCTGCGCGCATCTGCATCGTCTGGGTCTCCGGGACGAGCCTAGGTTACGGGAATGTCGAGAGCGAAAAAGTCCTGCGAGCCGTAGTACTCCCTCTTGCTTGTCATGATGACCTCCTTTTGTGCTGGTTCGCGATTCAAACCCGATCTCCAAAAGCATCGGGCCCGGGTTTGACCGTCCGCATTGCAGACAACCGAACCGGAGCCCGTATGGACGCGATTATAGGGA
>DASPXL010000033.1:0-1514 GCA_035637375.1 Burkholderiales bacterium | reverse complement strand
GCTGTCCCAGCTGAAGCGCCTGGTGCGCACGAACTACTCCAATCCGCCCACGCATGGCGGCCAAATCGCCGCGACGGTTCTGGCCGCGCCCGAGCTGCGCAGCTTGTGGGAACAGGAGCTCGGGCGGATGCGCGAGCGCATCAAGGAGATGCGCCGCCGGTTCGTCGAGAAATTGCGCGAGCGCGCGCCCAAGGCCGACTTCTCGTTCGTCGAGCGCCAGCGGGGGATGTTCTCCTACTCGGGCCTCGCGCGCGAGCAGGTCGTGCGCTTGCGCGAGGAGTTCGCGGTCTACGCGATCGAGAGCGGCCGCATCTGCGTCGCCGCGCTCAACACGAAGAACATCGATTACGCCGCCGACTGCATCGCCCGCGTGATTTGAGCGGGAGCCGCTCGCCCTAGTCGGCTTCCAGAAGTTTCTCCAGCGCGTCCATCAGAAAATCGATCTCGGCTTCACCGATCACGTAGGGCGGCATCCAGTAGACGGTGTCCCCGAGAGGACGCAGCAGCACGCCCGCCCCGAGCGCGCGCCGGTAAAAGTCCCGGGCGAAGCCGGGTTCCGCGTCGCGCACATCGAAAGCCCAGATCATTCCGGTGTTGCGGAAATGCGCGACGCGGCGATGCGAGCGCAGCTTTTCGGCGCGCCGGTTGAGGTGCGCGGCGATGCGGAGATTGCGCTCCAGCACATTGTCTTCCTCTAGGATGTCCAGCATGGCGAGGGCGGCGCGGCAGGCAAGCGGGTTGCCGCTGTAGGAGTGGGAGTGCAGGAAACCCCGCTCGAGCCTGTCGTCGTAGAAGGCCTGATAGACGCGGTCGGTCGTCATCACCACCGAGAGCGGCAGATAGCCTCCGGTGAGGCCCTTTGAGAGGCACAGGAAGTCCGGCGAAATCTGCGCCTGCTCGCAGGCGAACAGCGTCCCTGTGCGGCCGAACCCGACGGCGATCTCGTCGGCGATGAGGTGCACCTCGAAGCGGTCGCAGAGCCCGCGGGCGAGGTGCAGGTACTGCGCGTCGTGCATCGCCATGCCGCCCGC
This sequence comes from Burkholderiales bacterium, assembly GCA_035637375.1. GTDB lineage: Bacteria > Pseudomonadota > Gammaproteobacteria > Burkholderiales > SG8-39 > VBDM01. The sequence goes on along the minus strand of DASPXL010000033.1, from coordinate 483 downwards.
GCACTGCACCAGGGGCTCGACGATCAGCGCCGCGGTCTCGGCCGCGTGCCGCTCGAAGTGCGCTTCGAGCGCCCGTGCGCAACGCCCCGCATACTCCCGCGGCGTCTCGCCCGGCCCGGCCAGACGCCAATCCGGCGAAGGCACGCGCACGCTCTTGCGCAGGAGCGGCGCGTAGGTATCTCGGTAGAGCGGAATATCCGTGACCGACAGCGCACCGAGCGTCTCGCCGTGATAGCCGTTGGCGAGCGCCGCGAATCCGCTCTTCGCGGTCCGGCCGGCGCTCCTCCAATAGTGATAGCTCATCTTCAGCGCGATCTCGACGGCGGAAGCTCCGTCGGATCCGAAGAAGCAGTGCCCGAGCCCCTCGGGAGCGAGCCGGGCAAGGCGTTCCGAGAGCTCGACCGCCGGCGCGTGCGTGAACCCGGCCAGCATCGCGTGGTCCAGCGAGTCGAGCTGGTTCCGCAGCGCGGCACTGATGCGCGG
>DASPXL010000032.1:0-2704 GCA_035637375.1 Burkholderiales bacterium | reverse complement strand
AGCGAGCTGCTCAAGCACCTCGCGGCGAGCAAGCTGTGAAAGGCATGAAGGCATGCTGACCGACCTCCCGCCCATATCGATCGCGTACCCCGAGATCTTCCTGCTCGCCGCGGGATGCGCGATCCTCGTGATCGACCTCTTTCTGGCGGAGGACAAGCGGTGGGTCGCCTATGTGCTTTCCCTCGCGGCGCTGCTCGGCTGCGCCGTGCTCACGGTGATCGTCGCCGGAATGACCGGCGGGCGGCTCGCCTACACCTTCAACGGCATGTTCGTCTCGGACATCATGGCGAGCGTGCTCAAGATGTTCACTTACGTCTCGGTGGTGCTGTGCCTGGTGTATTCGCGCACCTACCTTGCCGACCGCGGACTGTACCGCGGCGAGTACTTCGTTCTCGCGCTCTTCGCCACGCTCGGCATGACGGTCATGATCTCGGCAAACCACTTCCTCACGCTGTACCTGGGCCTGGAGCTGATGTCGCTGTGCCTGTACTCGCTCGTCGCGCTCAACCGCGATTCGGCGGCCTCGACCGAGGCCGCGATGAAGTACTTCGTGCTGGGCGCGCTCGCCTCGGGCCTCTTGCTCTACGGCATGTCGATGATCTACGGCGCCACCGGCACGCTCGAGATCACCGAGGTCGCGAAGGGCGCGGCGCGCATCCTCCAGAGCGACCAGCCTTCCGGAGCCGTGCTCGCGTTCGGCCTCGTGTTCGTCGTCTCGGGCCTCGCGTTCAAGGTCGGCGTGGTGCCGTTCCACATGTGGATCCCCGACGTGTATCACGGCGCGCCCAGCGCGGTGACGCTCTTCATCAGCACCGGGCCCAAGCTCGCCGCGTTCGCGATGGCGATCCGGCTGCTGGTGAACGGGCTGCAGCCGCTCTCAGGCGACACGCCGCAGTTCCAGAGCGGCTGGCAGGACATGCTGATCATCCTGTCGGTGCTCTCGATGGCCATCGGCAATCTCGCGGCGATCGCGCAGTCGAACATCAAGCGCATGCTCGCCTACTCGACCATTTCGCATATGGGCTTCATGCTCCTGGGGTTGCTCTCGGGGATTGTGAGCGGCAACGCGCTCTCGGCGGCGGAGGCCTGGAGCTCGGCGATGTTCTACGCGGTGGTCTACGTGCTGATGAGCCTGGGGGCTTTCGGCATGGTGGTGTTTCTCTCTCGCGCCGGCTTCGAGGCCGAGCGCCTCGAGGATTTCAAGGGGCTGAACGCGCGCAGCCCCTGGTTCGCCTTCATCATGCTGCTCCTGATGTTTTCGCTCGCCGGCGTTCCGCCCACCGTCGGCTTCTACGCCAAGCTCTCGGTGCTGCAGGCGGTGCTCGGCGCCGGGCACGTGTGGCTCGCGGTGGTCGCGGTGATGCTCGCGCTGGTGGGGGCGTTCTACTACATCCGCGTCGTCAAGCTCATGTATTTCGACGAGCCGCAAGACTCCGCGGAGGTGCGGGGAAAGCTCGATGCGAGCGTGCTGCTCTCGGCGAACGGGCTGGCGGTGCTCGCGCTCGGCATCCTCCCGCAGCCGCTGATGCAGCTGTGCTTCTACGCGATCAAGGGCCTGTGAGCGCGAAGGACTTCAGCGAGCGCCGCCTCTCGGGGAGGCTGGTCTACGACGGCAAGCTCCTCAAGGTGCACAGCGACACGGTGCGGCTTCCCGACGGGGGCACCGCCGAGCGCGAATACGTCGAGCATCCCGGCGCGGTGGCGGTGATCGCGCTCACCGATTCGGGCGGGCTGGTGATGGAGCGCCAGCACCGCTATCCGCTCGGGCGCGACATGATCGAGCTCCCTGCGGGCAAGATCGATCCGGGCGAGGACCCGCTCGCGACCGCCCGGCGCGAGCTGAAGGAGGAGACCGGCTACACCGCCGCGCAATGGCGGCACGTGGCGACGATCCACATCGCGATCGCGTACTCGAACGAGCGGATCGAGATCTACCTCGCGAAGGGCCTGGAGCGGGGGGGCGCGAAGCTCGACGACGAGGAATTCCTCGAGGTGTTCGATCTTCCGCTCGCCACCGCGCTCGCGTGGGTGCGCGAGGGGAAGATCACCGATTCGAAGACCGTCGCCGGCCTGTTCTGGGCGGAAAAGATCCTCGGCGGCGAATGGAGCACGCGCGGCTGACGCGCATCTCCTTAAGGCTCCGCAGCAGCCAGCCGCGCAAACTGCCTCCTCATCGCGTGGACCTGCGCGAGATAGCTGTCGACGTCGTGCTCGCCGCACCGCTGTCCGGCCGCCTGCAGGAAGCCGCGCCGTGCGTAGCCGTCGCTCCACGCGGCCCCGCACAGGTGGATGAGGGCGGCCAGATCCTGCTTCTGCAGGAGCGTGGCATCGGCGATCCGCCGGCGCGCTATCGTGCCCGCGACGCGGCGATCGAGGAAAGCGGCGGTCATCTCGATCGCGTGGCTCGGGACGACGCGAGCGTAGAGGCCGTTGAACCAGCACGATTCCAAGTCGTGCCAGGGGCCGTCTTCCACAACCACGTGGTCGTGGATGCAGTAGCGCTTCGATTCGGCGAACATCGCATTGGTGATCTGGTACATTCCGACCGCGCTCGACGCGGGCCGGTACAGCTCCAGGGGATTCCACGTCGGACGCCACCGCCAGTACGTCCTGGCCACCGGGTTGCCCGCGCCCTCGACCTGGGCGAGCGCGGCCAGGAGCTCAGGCGTGATAACCGCCGTGGAATGCTCGCGGAAGAGCGGCC
>DASPXL010000031.1:0-7406 GCA_035637375.1 Burkholderiales bacterium | reverse complement strand
GAAGCCCGGGAAACCCGCCTCCGCCATGGTGGGAACTCCCGGAAAATCGGGATGGCGGACCGGGGTGCCGACCGAGATGACCTTCAGCTTCTTCGCGGCGACCTGGTCGGCGATGCCCACGATGGGATAGAACATGAAGGTGACGCGGCCCGCCATCACCTCGGCGAGCGCCGGGCCGTTGCCCTTGAAGGGAACGTTGATCATCTTCGTTCCGGTCGCGTTCTCCAGCATCGCGCCGGCGAGATGCGTCGAGCCGCCGTTGCCCGAGGTCGCGTAGCTCAGTTCCCCCGGCTTCGCCTTGGCGAGCACGATCAGGTCCTGCATCGAATTGATGCGGGTCTCCGGGCTGGTCACGACCACCATCGGCAGCACCGCCGCGTTGCTCACCGGTGCAAAGTCCTTGAACGGGTCGTAGTGGACTTTGCCCTCCATGAGGATCGCGTTCACCAGCAGCGAGAGCGACGAGAACAGCAGCGTGTAGCCGTCGGGCGCGGACCGCGCCACCGCCTCGGTCGCGATGATGGCGTTGGCGCCGGGCCGGTTCTCGACGACGAAGGACTGGCCGAGCGACAGGGTCATGTCCTGCGCGACGATGCGCGCGATCACGTCGGTGGGCCCGCCCGCCGCGAAGCCGACGACGATCTTCACCGGCCTCGCGGGATAGCTCTGCGCGGTCGTAGCGCACGCGAGCGCACACGCTGCCGCCGCGGTGAGAGCCGTGAATGTTTTTTTCATCGCTCCTCCCGCATTTCGGAATAGAACATCGTCGCCATCACCTGGCAGCGCTTGACGAGACGGTGCTCGCCCGGGCCGTAGTCGGCCACCGCGTTGTGGATCGTGCCGATGTCCTCCCACATGAGGACGTCGCCCTCTTGCCAGTGAAAGGCGTAGCGGTACTCGGGCTTCAGCTGGTGCCCGAACAGGAACTCGAGCATCTCGTCGCTTTCCTTCTCCGGAAGCTCGTTGATCCGGATCGAATAGCCGGGGTTGGCGTAGAGTACCTTGCGCCGGGTGATCGGATGCGTCAGAAAAATCGGGTGCGACACCGGCGGCTTCGCCTTCTTCTGCGCCTCGGTGAGCGGCGGGCGCGGGCTCCCCTTTTCGCGCCTCATCATCTCCCAGAACTTGTTGAAATCGTGCAGCACGGTCATGCCTTCGAGGCCGCGCTTCATTTCAGCCGGAAGACCGTCGTAGGCAGCGTGCATGTTGCTGAACTCGGTCGCCCCGAGCGGCTTGCCGTCGCGCTTCGGGATCTTGACGCCGTAGAGCACGTTCGCGAACGCGATCATCCTGCTGTAGGACATGTCGGTGTGCCAGTCCTGCCCCGCGTCGGCAAGGCCGATCGGCTTGCCGTTCTCGACGATGTTGGAGAGGATCATCACTTCCGGAATGCCCGGCTCCTGGTAGGCGTTGGCGACATTGATCTCGAGCTCGCCGAAGCGCGCGCTGAAATCGGCGAGCTGCCGGCCGGTGAGCTTCTGGCGCGGAAAACGAATGACGCCGTGTCGCCCGAGCGCCCGCAGCACGGCTTCGAACTCCTCCTGCGGCAGCGGCCTCGCGAGATCGAGCCCCTCGATCGTCGCGCCGAGCGATTGTCCGCTGCCGATCACTTCCATCATCGCGTCCTAATCGATCTTGAGCCCCGCGTCCTTGATCTTTTCATTCGCCTCCGTCCCGCCGCAGCCGGTCCCGCCTAGCTGGATCGGTTGACGCTTATCCCGCCGGGGCCGAAGGCGAAGAGCATGAGGAGCCCGCCCGAGATGGCGACGTTCTTCATGAAGTGAGCCATCTGTTCCTGGCCGCCCGCGGGGTTGTGAAACACCCAGGTGACGGGAATCATCCAAAGGAACAGCGCGGCCGCCGCCCAGCGCGTCTTCCACCCGGCGATGATCGCCAGCGCGGCCACGGTTTCGATGATGGCCGAGGCGACGAGCAGCAGTTCCGGGAACGGCAAGCCGGCTTTCTGCATATAGCCCAGGGTCGGAGCGTAATGCACGAACTTGTCGATGCCCGACAAAAGGAAGATCAGCGCGATCAGGGCGCGGCCGGCGAGCGCCGCGAAGTCAGGGTAAATCACAGGTGGACTCCTTGGTGTTTGAGGGAACTGTGGCAAACATACACCAATGCAGGCGGTTTCGCCGCGGTGTAGCGGGCAAACGAGTCAGCGATGGCCGCGATCCGGCCGCCGCCGTCGAACACCGTCCCGCCGCAGATTACAATATCGCAGGTCATCGCATTTCCGATCCGATCGAGCCCCGGATTTCCCGGTCCGCGCCAGCATACAATAGCGAGCAGTTGCCAGGGGGAAACGCCGTGTCCGAACGCCCGAGCGAAATCGTGCGCAACAACGTAAAGGAGAAGCTCGCGCGGGACGAGGTGGTCGCCTCGATGACCGTGCGCCTGGTGCGCTCGATCGAGATCGCGCGCATCGCGAAGACCGCGGGCTTCGATTCCATCTACGTGGATGTCGAGCACTCGAGCCTTTCGCTCGAGACGACGAGCCAGATCTGCATCGCGGCGCTCGAGATCGGCATCGCGCCCTTCGTTCGCGTTCCGAGCCCGCGGCCCGAGCACGTCTCCCGCGCGCTCGACGGCGGAGCCCTCGGCGTGATCGCGCCGCATATCCGCTCGGCGGAAGAGGCGCGCGAGGTCGTCGCCTCGGCGAAATTCCCGCCTCACGGCGAGCGCTCGACCGGCGGCGGGCTGCCGCACCTGCACTACCGCTCCTTTCCCGCCGCCGAAGCGAACGCAGCCATGAACGATGCGACCATGGTCGTCGTGCAGTTCGAGACCGCCGACGCGATCGAAAGATCAGATGAGATCGCCGCCGTCGAAGGCGTGGACATGGTGCTGATGGGCACCAACGACCTCCTCGGCGACATGGGACTTCCCGGCCAGTACGAGCACGCGCGCGTGCGCGAGGCCTATGCGCGCACGATCGCCGCCTGCCGCAAGCACGGCAAGCACGTCGGCGTGGGCGGTTTCGCGACGCGCCCCAGGCTCGCGGCCGAATTCGTGAAGATGGGCGCGCGCTACGTTTCGACCGGCACCGACCTCGCGTTTCTGCTGGCCGAGTCCGCCGCGCGCGCAAAGCAGGTGCGCGAGACCGCGCTGCGATGAGCGAGCGCGTATTCGTCGAGCACGACGAGGCCGACGCGTTCGCAAGAGCGCTGCTCGCCGCGCACGGCGTGCCGAAGAAGGACGCAGCGACCGTCGCCGCGTGCCTGGTGCGCGCCGACCTGCGCGGGGTGGACACGCACGGCCTGGTGCGCCTGCCGGGCTATCTCGACCGCGTGCGCCGCGGACTCGTCAATCCGAAGCCCAGGCTTTTCCCCAAGCGGGTGACGCCCGCGGCGGCGGCGCTCGACGGCCAGAACGGCTTCGGATTCGTGATCGGCACGCGCGCCATGGCCGAGGCGATTTCGCTGGCCCGCAAATCCGGGATCGGCGTCGTCTCGGCGCGCAGGAGCACCCACTTCGGCATGGCGGCCTCCTACGTGCTGCAGGCGCTCGACGCGGGCTTCGTTTCGCTCGTCTTCACCAACGCCTCGCGCGCCATGCCCCCCTGGGGCGGCCGCGAGGCTCTGCTCGGCACGAGCCCGCTTGCGGCGGGCGCCCCGGGCGGCAAGCTCGCGCCTTTCGTCCTCGACATGTCGCCCGCGGTCGCCGCGCGCGGCAAGATCCGGCTGGCCGAGAAGCGCGGCGAGAGAATTCCCTCCGGCTACGCGCTCGACGCTCAAGGCCGCCCGACCACCGACCCGACGGAGGCCCTCGCCGGAGTCGTGCTGCCGATCGGCTCGCACAAGGGTTCGGGCCTTTCCATGCTCATGGACATCTTCGGCGGCGTGCTCTCGGGCGCGGCCTACGCCGGAGACGTCGCCGACCAGTACAAGGCGTTCGACCGGCCGCAGAACGTGGGACACTTCTTCCTCGCGATGAGGCCGGACCTGTTCGTACCGAAGAAGGAGTACCGCTCGCGCATGGACACGCTGGTCGAGCGCGTGCGCGCCTGCCCGAAAGCCGAAGGCTTCGACGAGATCCTGCTCCCCGGCGAGCTCGAAGCGCGCGAGGAGGAAAAGCGTACGAGGAGCGGCATCCCGTACAGCGCCGCCGAGATCGACCCGCTGCAGGCCGAAGCCGCGCGCGCCGGCGTCGCGAAGCTCGATGTGTCGAGCCGGCCGCTGGATGCTTGAGGAGTCGGCATGAAAAAGCTCGCGATCATCGCGCTGGCTTTTTCGGCGAGCGCCGGCGCGCTCGCTCAAGGCTTCCCCGCAAAACCCGTGCGCCTCGTCGTCGCCTTCCCCGCAGGCGGGGGCGTGGACATCGTCGCGCGCCTGCTCTCGCCGAAGCTCGCCGAAGCCTGGGGCCAGCAGGTGATCGTGGACAACCGCGCCGGGGCGAGCGGCGTGATCGGCACCGAGTTCGCCGCGCGCTCGGCGCCCGACGGCCACACGCTCCTCATCGGGACGCTCGGCAATCTCGCCGTCAACCAGCACCTCATCGCGACGATGCCGGTCGATCCGCTGCGCGATTTCGCTCCGATCACGCAGGTCGTCGCGGTGCAATTCGTGCTGGTCGCGCACCCGGCGCTTCCGGCGCGCGACGTCCCCGAGCTGATCGCGCTCGCGCGCTCGCGCCCGGGGCAGCTGAATTACTCGTCTTCCGGCCCGGGCGGCGCGCCGCACCTCGCGGGCGAGCTCTTCAAGAGCATGGCGAAGGTGAACCTCGTCCACGTCCCGTACAAGGGCAGCGCGCCGAGCTTCCAGGACCTGCTCGGCGCTCAGGTGTCGCTCACCTTCGACAGCCTCGTCCAGGCGCTGCCGTACATACGCGACGGCCGGCTCAGGGCGCTCGCGGTGCTCGGCGCGGCGCGCACGCCGCTTCTGCCCGATGTGCCGACCGTCGCCGAATCGCTTCCCGGCTACGAGCTCACCAACTGGTTCGGGCTGGTCGCGCCCGCGGCCGTGCCGCGCGCGGTGATCGCGAGAATCCACGCGGACGTCGTCAGGGTGCTGCAGGACGCCGGCGTGTCGGCGAAACTTTCGGCGATGGGCGCGACCGCGGTCGGCAACACCCCCGAGCAGTTCGGCGCGGTGCTGCGCGCCGATTCCGAGAAATGGGGGACCCTGATCCGGGAAGCCCACATCCGGGCGGAGTGAAGATGGAAGCGACGAGAATCGACGGCTACGAGATCGACGTCCTCATCCAGGGCTTCCCCGGCAGGATGGTGTGCCACGGGGGCCTGGGCTGGAGCACCGTCGCCTTGATCCGCGGCCACGGGCACGTTGCGCTCGTCGACGTCGGCAGCTTCAACATGCGCAAGGGCTTGATCGAGCAGCTCGCCAAGCGCGGCCTGGAGCCCGACGACGTGACCGACGTGCTGCTCACGCACTCGCATTACGACCATTCGTTGAACTGGATCATGTTCCGCCAGGCGCGCATCATCGTCGGCGCAAGAGAGCTCGCCTGGTCCATGAATGAGCCCTGGGGCAAGACGCCGGTGCCCGAGCTCTACATGCGCGAGCTGGAGAGCTGGCCCTCGCTGCACCCGGTCGCGGACGGGCAGGAATTCATGCCGGGGCTCACGGCCCACGCCGCGCCGGGCCATACACCGGGCCATCTCGTGTTCGTCCTCAAGGGGAAAGAGCGCGACGCGATCTTCACCGGCGACGCGGCGAAGAACCGCGCCGAGCTGCTCTCGCGCAAGGCGGATGCCACCTACGATGCGAAGCTCAGCACCGCCTCCATCGAGATGATCTGGGAATTCTGGCGCCGGCGCCCGGAGAGCATCCTCGTCCCGGGACACGACCTGCCCATGACGCAGAAGAACGGGCGCATCAAGTACGTCGGCAAGCGCAAGGCGGCGCTCAAGGTCTGGTTCGGCAAGGACCTCGAGACGACGACCTTGATTGAATTGAAAGTACGGTAAGAAGGAACCAGAAATGAAACATCCCAAAACAACTCGGTCGGTGATGCTTGCGCTGTTGCTTGCGCTCTTCACCGCCGTCGCGGCAGCCCAATCCTACCCCACCAAGCCGGTGCGGCTGATCATCCCGTTCCCGCCCGGCGGCAGCAACGACGTCGTAGGGCGCATGATCGCCTTCCAGCTCGCCGAGCGCCTGGGCAGGCAGGTCGTCGCCGACAACCAGGGCGGCGCGGGCGGCATCATCGGCACGGACGCGGCGGCGAAAGCCGCACCCGACGGCCATACTCTCCTCCTCATCTCGGTCGCCTACGCGTTCGGCGCTTCCATGTACAAGCTGCCTTACGATCCGGCCACGGCGTTCGCGCCGGTTGCGCTGCTCGGGACCGGGCCCGTGGTGCTCGCCGTCACCGCGAAGCTGCCCGTCAACTCGCTGAAAGAGCTGATCGCGCTTGCCAGGGAAAAGCCCGGGGAGCTGAATTACGCCTCGGCCGGCGTCGGCAGCTTCCAGCATCTGGCGAGCTCGCTGTTCAAGCTGCAGTCGGGCCTGGACATCGTGCACGTGCCGTTCAAAGGCGGCGGGCCCGCGATGATGGACGTGATCGCGGGAAACACCCAGATCGCGATCGGCTCGCTTATCCAGACGCTGCCCCATATCCGTTCGGGACGCCTCAAGCCGCTCGGCGTGGGCAGCGCGGCGCGCGTCCCCGCCCTGCCCGACGTGCCGACGATCTCAGAGGCGGGCGTTCCCGGCTACGAAGCGACCAACTGGTGGGGAATCGTCGCGCCGGCCGGCACGCCGCGCCCGGTCATCGAGCGCCTCCACAAGGAGCTCTCGGCGATCCTCGCCTCGGCCGAGACGAAGAAGCGCTTCGAGAGCGAAGGCGGGGAAGCGGCCCAGATGACGCCGGAGGAATTCGGCCGGTTCATCGCGGCCGAGATGATGAAATGGGCGAGGGTCGTGAAGGAAGCCGGAATTCGCGCCGAGTAGCTCGATCCACGCTGGCGCCCGTTACGCGGTGTAGGTCCGACGGACTATCGCGATGTATTTGTTCTGTAGAGATTCCGCGACATTGTTTTCGTTGGCGCACTACATACAACTCTTCCCCGCCTTCGTATGCTGGGGGGCAGAGGATTGCGCCGGGACCGGCGGGGGAGCGGGCCCGGACGTGAAGAGGAACAGAGACGAAGCGCGGCAAATGCCGAACGACACGGCACGCTGCGGCGCGCCCCATGATATGCGGTACGAGATCACCGTCGCGCCGGATCATCTGAAGGCCGACCTGTTCGACCGGGAAACGGCCGAGGAAACGCGGGAGTTCCTCGACGCCGTCTCCGCCGCGGCGCGGAAGCACGAGCGCCTGCAGGTCCTCATATCCGTCCATACTTCGAGGGTCATATTCAAGGTCGAGCAGTACGGCATCCTCGACTATTTCAAGGAGCTCGGCGGGCTGCAGAAGAAGTACAGGGTTGCGCTGGCGGG
>DASPXL010000030.1:0-2598 GCA_035637375.1 Burkholderiales bacterium | reverse complement strand
GAGCCTCGCGGCGGCGTAGCCGGCACCGGCGCCCACGTAGGGATACAGCCAGCTCGCCGCGCGCAAGTAGTACTTCGCGTTCACCAGGAACGCGCCCACTTCCTGCTGGCCGGTCAGAGGCGTTCCGTCCAGGGACAGCTTGTTCCGGTAGTAGAAGAGCTCGCCGCCGCCGGCAAAACCGGAGCTGCCGCGCCACTCGAGCTCGAGGCCGTACACCGGCTTGGAAGCGGCCTCGAAGGTGCTGGGAAAAACCCCGAGCAGTTGTTGGGGCTCGGCCAGCTTGAACCTGCCTCCTTTCGCGATGAGCGCGATTTCCGAGCCGCGGTCCGGTTCGGCGGGGGCCCGCGCCTGCGGCACGACGACTACCGGTTGCGTTGCACTCGGCGCCTGCGGCACGACGACTACCGGTTGCGTTGCACTCGGCTGCGAGGCGCCCCGCGCGGCGGCCGGCGCCGCCGGCGCGGCGCCGGCCCAGCGGCTTTGCGCGAGCAGGCTGCGGCCCTCGGCGTCGCTCACCAGGCGCATCTCGGCCTGCACGACGGTGATGCCGTGGACTGCTTCGAGGTGCACGAAATAGCTCTGGCCGGCTGCGGCCTCGAACCTGAGCGAGGTCAATACGCGGTCGCCGGCGCGCAGGAAAGTGCGCCCGGGGTCGACGGCCGCAGCGAGGAAGGTGCCGTCGGCCAGGTCGCCGGCGGGCTGCGCGTTCACGACCACCGGCACCAGCGCGGCTCTGGGCTCCCGGTCGCTGCGAAAAACGATTACCAAGGCCTTGCCGGGCGGAAGGATGGCGCGCCGCGGGTCCTCCTGGGCGTGCGCGGGCGGGGCGGAAAACGGACCGCAAAGCGCGAGCAAGACGCCGCCCGCCGACATTCCTGCGCGCAGCCGATTCATGGGTGGACCTCCATCTTTTCTTCGCTCGCATGCGCGAGGGCGCGACGCGAACTATAGCGCCGGCCGGCTTTTCCCGCCTACGGATTGAGCAGCGGAATGCTCTTGTAGTCCGGCGACTTCGGTATCGATTGCAGAAAAGCGTGGATGTCGGCGAGATCCCCGTCCGACAGGATCGCCTTCTGATAAGGCGGCATGGCGCCGCTGGTGTTGCGCACGAATGCCGTGAGCGCCTCGGGCGGCATCGGATTCGGCGCGAGCTTCGGGCCGGTCACGCCGCCCTGCCCCATGAAGCCGTGACACTGCCAGCAACCGTGCTTCACGTAAGCGAGCTTGCCCTTCTCCGCGGACCCGGCGGCTGCGGCAAGCGGAGCGACGAGGAGGCCGGCGACGATGGCCGCGAGCGCGCGCAGACGACGCATGTGTCGATCTCCCTTCTTAACGCGGCTGCGTCCAGACGTTGAGCAGGGCCGGCTGGCCCGCCTGCACCACCTTGACGGCTTCGCGCAGCGCCGGCCCGAGCTGCGCCGGATCCTTGATCGGCCCCTTCGCCCACCAGCCCATCGCTTCGGCGAGCTTGTGATACTCGATGTCCGGGTTCTGGATGCTCGTTCCGACCGGCCCCATGTCGCTGCCCAGGTTCGCGACGCGGTTGCGGAAGTTGGACAGGCGCTGCACGTGCATCACCTCCTGGTGATAGGCGCGGTTGTTGTGCATCACCGCGAGCAGCGGGATCTTGTGCTTGGCCGCGGTCCACAGCACGCCGGGCGCGTACATCAGGTCGCCGTCGGACTGGATGCTCACCGAGAACCGCCCGAGGTCGCGGTTGGCCAAGGCCGCGCCGACCGACGCGGGCGCGCCGTAGCCCACGCCGTAGCCGCCGGAGCGGCCGAGCCAGTGATGGTATTTCTCCATCGGCCAGAGACGGTTCGGCCAGTTGCTGACGTTGCCTTCGGAGGCGACCAGCGACCAGTCGAGATCCTTGACCGCTCCGTACACTTCCATGCACAGGCGCGCGGTGCTGACCGGGCTCGCGTCCCAGCCGACCGCCGCCGCCGCCCGGGTACGCTCCATGCCCTCGGCGTACGCCTTCCTCGCGGCCTCGCCGCGCTTCGCGATCGCCGCTTTTCTATCGTTGGGAATCGCGGACTTCACCGCTTCGATCAGCGCCGGCAGCGTCGCTTCCGCGTCGCCCGCCATCGGCACGTCGATCACCTGGAAGCGCTGGAAGTCCTGGTAGTTCGCCTTGGTGTTGAGATCGACCGAGCTGATGCTGATCAGCTTGGTGTCGCGCTTGATGCGCGCCGAATTGGTGCCGATGCCCTCGTTCGCGCCGTTGTCGGTGTAGGAGTTCACCGTGGCCCAGAAGTCCGAGAGCTCCATGCCGAGGATGACGTCGGCGTTGTTGACGGCCGTCGGCGGAGCGTTCAGGTAGTGGGTCCTCGGGAAGTTCATCCGGCCGCCCTGGTCGATCACCCGCGCCTGCAGGAGCTCGGCGAGCTGCACCAGCAGCTTCATGCCGTTCGGCGTGCGCGCCGCGCGGTCGGCGACGATCACCGGGTTCTGCGCGCCGGCGAGGAGGCGCGCCGCCTCCCGCACCGCGCCCGAATCGCCCTGCGGCGGCGCGGTCGGCACGTAGCGCGGGATGTAGGGCTTCTCGCCGCCGTGCTCCTTCATCGGCTCCTGCTGCAGGCCGGCGTCGAGCGA
>DASPXL010000029.1:0-5231 GCA_035637375.1 Burkholderiales bacterium | reverse complement strand
CGACATCCCGTAGATCAGGCCGAAGTTGATCACCTTGGCGTAGCGCCGCTCCTCGGGCGTGACCTCCTTGAGGGACCGGCCGAAGACCTCCGCGGCGGTGGCGCGGTGGATGTCCTCGCCCGCCGCGAACGCGCGCAGGAGATTCTCGTCCCCCGAGATATGCGCCATGATGCGCAGCTCCACCTGCGAGTAGTCTGCGCTCACGATTGCGTGCTCTTTCTGCGCGACGAACGCTTCGCGGATGCGCCGGCCCTCGGTGGTCCTTACCGGGATGTTCTGCAGGTTGGGGTCGTTCGAGGCGAGCCGCCCGGTGACCGCGGTCGCCTGGCCGTAGTTGGTGTGCACGCGCCCGGTGCGCGGGTTCACCATCTTCGGCAATTTGTCCGTGTACGTGGATTTGAGCTTGGAGATTTCCCGGTGCTCGAGCAGGATCCCGGCGAGCGGGTGATCGAGAGCGAGTTTTTCCAGCACGTCCTCGTCGGTCGAGGGCGCGCCCGAGGGGGTCTTCTTGATGACGGGCATTCCCTTTTTCTCGAAGAAAATCTCCGCGATCTGCTTCGGCGAGCCGAGATTGAAGGGCTGCCCCGCCTCCTTGTGGGCCTTGCCCTCCAGCTCGAGCATCTTCTGTCCGAGCTCCCGGCTCATCGCTTCGAGCTGCGCTGCATCGATCAGCACGCCGTCGCGCTCCATCCGGAAAAGGACTTCGCGCACCGGCAACTCGATCGAGCCGTAGACGTAGGCGAGCTTTTCGTCGGCCTGGATCTTCGGAAGGAGCGCGTGGTGGATCTGCAATGTGACGTCGGCGTCCTCGGCGGCGTACGCCGCCGCCCGCGCGACATCGACCTGCTCGAAGGGAATGCGCTGGACGCCGGTGCCGGTCATCTCGTCGTAGGTGAGGGTCTTCATCCCGAGATGCCGGGAGGCAAGGCTGTCCATGTCGTGACGCGCGTGGCTCTCCAGCACGTAGGATTGGAGCAAGGTGTCGTGGGCGACGCCCCGCAGCGCGATGCCGTGATTGGCAAGCACGTGCTCGTCGTACTTGACGTTCTGTCCGAGCTTTTCGTGCCGCGCGCTCTCGAGCCAGGGCTTGAGGATCGCGAGCGCCGGCTCGACCCCCAGCTGCTGCGGCGCCCCCGCGTAGTCGTGCGCAAGCGGAAGATAGGCCGCATGGCCCGCGACCATGGCAAACGACACGCCCACGAGCTGCGCCTGCATCGGATCGAGGCCCGTCGTCTCGGTGTCGAAGGACACGAGCTCGGCCGCTTCGAGCTCCTTCAGCCAGCGCTTCAGATCCGCTTCGGTGAAAAGGGTCTCGTAACGGCGCTCGGGCGCCGTCCTGGGAGGCAAGGTGCTTTGCGCCGGGGCTGGAGGCTCGTCCGCGACACCCGGCGCGTCCTTGAGCCAGCTTTTGAATCCGAAGCGGGAAAAAATTTCCGAGAGACGCTTCTCGTCCCGCGGGGCGAGTTTCAGCTCCTCCATCTCGAACGGCAGCTCCACGTCGCATTTCACCGCGAGCAAGCCCCGAGCTTTCGGAAGCCAGTCGAGCGCCTTGCGCAGGTTCTCGCCCACGGCGCCGCCGATCTCCGGAGCATGCCGCACCACCTCTTCGAGCGAGCCGTACTCGGCGAGCCACTTCGCCGCGGTCTTGGGGCCGACCTTCTCGACGCCGGGCACGTTGTCCACGGAATCCCCGACGAGCGTCAGGTAATCGAGCATGCGCTCGGGCGGCACCCCGAACTTCACCCTTACGCCTTCGGGGTCGAGGCGCTCGTTCGACATGGTGTTAACGAGCGTCACGCGGTCGCTGACGAGCTGCGCGAGGTCCTTGTCGCCGGTGGAGATGACGCAGTTCAATCCGCGCTTGTCCGCTTCGCGCGCGAGCGTGCCGATAACGTCGTCCGCCTCCACGCCTTCGATCTGCACGAGCGGCCAGCCGAGCGCGCGTATCGCTTCGAAAAGCGGCTCGATCTGGTTGCCGAGATCGTCGGGCATCGGCGGGCGGTTCGCCTTGTAATCCGGGTACAGCTCGTCGCGGAAGGTCTTGCCCTTCGCGTCGAACACGCACGCGACGTAGTCCGCCTTGTAGTCGGCGAGCAGCCGTCGCAGCATGTTCAGCACGCCGTAGATCGCGCCGGTCGGCTCTCCCGCGGCGTTGCGCAGGTCGGGCAAGGCATGAAAGGCGCGGTACAGATACGACGATCCGTCAACCAGCAGCAGCGTTTTTTCCAAGGGAAACGATGAGTGGCAAGGTTCCGAAAGTCTTTTCGACGCCACCTCGCGAAAGGCGCACGCGGCAGGCGGGGCCCGGCGGCGGTTCCGCATTATGTCAGAATTCGTCGAGGCGACCGAGCGGATGAACGATATCCTTCCACGGCGCCGCGAGGGCACGGCAGTTCTGCTAGACTCGCCCTGCAAGGAAATTTACGCGTCATGCTGCGCCGAATTCTCGCTTCGTCTCTCCTCGTCGTCGCGCTGCCGCTCGCGGCGCAGCAGCCGCCCAAGCTCGAACCGCTGCCGGAGCCGCCACCCCCTCCCCCGGGTGCCTCCGCGGACCAGCCGGGAGAGCCGTCGGTACGCATCGAGCCTGGGGCAAGCGAGCAGATCGACGAGAAGGTCATCGACGGCCGGCGCGTGGTGCGCGTCACCACGCCGTCGGGCCAGGAGTACTACCTGATCGAGGACCTGGGCGACGGCCCGGGCTTGAGGAACGAGAGCCTCGATCGCGGCGTGCGGGTCCCGCTTTGGGTGATCCGCCGGTTCTGACATCAGCGGCCGCGCGAGCGGGCGCGCCTGTGATCGCTGCGCCATCATGTCCGTCTTTACGCGCGTCACCGCCGAGGAACTCTCCGCCTGGCTGAAACGCTACGCCATCGGCACGCTGGTCGACCTGCAGGGCATCGCCGCGGGCATCGAGAACACGAACTACTTCGTCACGACTACGCACGGCCGGTTCGTGCTCACGCTGTTCGAGAAGTTGGGCGCGGCGGAGCTCCCCTTTTACCTGAACCTCATGGCGCATCTCGCGCGTCACGGCATTCCGTGTCCCGCTCCGATCGCCGACCAGGGCGACAAGTATCTCGGAACCCTGAACGGGAAGCCCGCAACGCTCGTCACCTGCCTCCCCGGCGTCCCGGTGAGCTCCCCGCTCGCGCGCCACTGCGAGCGGGTCGGGGCCGTTCTCGCCGACATGCATCTTGCCGGAAGGGGTTACGGCGGAAAGCTCGAGAATCCGCGGGGGCCGAGGTGGTGGGGCGCGGCTGCGCGCGAGATCGCGCCTTTCCTCGATGAGGCGCGCCGCGGGCTGCTTGCCTCCGAGCTCGAATTCCAGGCGCGGCACCGCGCGCTCGATCTGCCGCGCGGGCCGGTGCACGCGGATCTCTTCCGCGACAACGTGCTGTTCGAGGGAGACCGGATCGGCGGGGTGATCGATTTTTACTTCGCCGGGATCGACGCGCTCCTGTTCGATGTCGCGGTGACGGTCAACGACTGGTGCGCCGACCCGGCCGGGGAGATCGACGGCGCGCGGGCGGGCGCGCTGCTCGCCGCATACCGGGCAGCGCGCGATTTCACCCGGACGGAAGGGGAAGCCTGGCCGGTGCTGCTGCGCGCCGCGGCGCTGCGGTTCTGGCTGTCGCGCTTGTACGATTTCTACCTGCCACGCGCGGGCGAGCTCACCCACGCGCACGACCCCGAGCACTTTCGCAGGGTGCTCGAGGCGCGCCGCGCGCGGCCTTTCCCCCTTGTCTGAAGCCGGCCGCCGGAACACACTTGCGCACCTGAGCTTGCGCGAATTTCGAACCTATTGTGTATTACGTAACCGGATTACACGTTTGCCTGTCGTCCCCGCGAAAACGAGCGAAGGCGAGTTTCGAGGAACGGCCAAGCGGGGACCCAGTGACTCTCGCTGTACGTCGCTGGATTCCCGCCCCCGATCGGAGTCGAGGGCAGGCTTGCGCGGGAATGACGGTGCCCTCGGGCATCCGTGTCACGAAGTTTGGTAAGGCCCAATAGGCGATGCGCGTCGTTCCGGCAAAGAACGGCTGGTTCTGGCTCCTCAAGGGCTTTGCGCTCTTTCGCAAGAGCCCGGTGATGTGGCTGTTTCTGGTTTTCACCTACTGGATCGCCGTGGCGCTCCTCGGCCAGATACGCTACCTCGGGCTCGCGACCTCGACCGTGCTGCTGCCCGCGTTTTCGGTGAGCTTCATGGCCATGTGCGCGGTGCTCGAACGCGGTGGGATGTTGCGGCCCGCGCTGCTCTTCTCCGGCTTCCAAAACGGGCTGGCCACCCTGATCGCGCTGGGCGTCCTGTACTTGCTGTCGGTCGTGGCGGTGCTCGGGATCGCCTCGCTCGCCGACGCCGGCGCCCTGCTGCAATGGGTGTTCTACGGCCAGGAGCCCCCCCAGGAAGGGTTGCGCGACGGCAGCGTCTCTCGCGCGCTCGTCTTTGCCGCGCTGGCCGGCGCGCCGGTGCTCATGGCATTCTGGTTCGCGCCGGTGCTCGCGGCGTGGAACCGGATGGGCGCGGCCCAGTCGCTCTTCTACAGCTTTTTTGCCGTCTGGCGGAACTGGCGCGCGTTCGTCGTCTATGGGGCCGCGCTGGCTCTGGCCGGTCTGGCCTTCATCACGGCGGTCACCGCGGCGGCGATTGCGACGAGCGGGCAAGTGGAGGTGCTGCGTTTCCTCGGGCTGATTTTCACCATGCTCACCCTGCCCACCTTATTCGCCAGCTTCTACGCGAGCTACCGGGACATCTTCCCGCAAGACCCGGTCCCGGCCGATCCGCCGTCGAATGCGACGGGCCCGTAGCCGCTTGTGATTCTGCTATCCTTTCGGCGCGAGTGCAGGCGATGCGCCCATGCCGGGCGCCGGCCGGGAGGAAAGGTTTGATCGGAAAACCCTGCGGGCTGTGCGATTCTCCGGGCGGAGATTTGCTCTGGCGGGACGGGTTTTGCCGTGTCGTGCTGATCGATGATCCCGATTATCCGGGCTTCTGCCGGGTGGTCCTCGAACGGCACGTAAAGGAAATGACCGATCTCGCACCGCCTGAGCGCACGCGATTGATGGATGCCGTATTCGCGACCGAGGCGGCGCTGCGCGAGATCCTTCGACCCGACAAGGTCAACCTCGCGAGCCTCGGCAACGTCACGCAGCATCTGCATTGGCACGTGATCCCGCGCCGCGGGGACGATCGCCATTTCCCCCGCCCGATCTGGGCCGAGCCTTCGCGCGCC
>DASPXL010000028.1:0-5558 GCA_035637375.1 Burkholderiales bacterium | reverse complement strand
ATTCGGCGAGCTTGAGTTCCAGCTGCGCGAGCTTCGCCTGCGTCTCGCGCATCGCCTCCTGCGCCTGCCTCGCTCCGAAGCGCGCGTCGCGGCTGTCGGCCTCGCTGTCGCGCACGCGGCGCACGATCTCCTCCCGCAAGTCGCTCATCTGGCCGCGGCTGTCGTACCACAACCAGGCCAGAATCAATGAGAGCAGGCCCAATCCGAGCGCCGCGGGCGAAGCGAGCCACCCGGGACGCTTGGACGGTCGCTGGGTTCCTGAGGCGGCCGGAGCGCTGTTTTCCATGGAGGCGGATCACCGATAGAGAGCGATCATAGTCTAGCAGGCTGTTTGAAAAACGCTTCCCGCGCAGGGAAGCGTTTTTCTACGGCCTCCAATTTGGGGGATCGCAAGGGGGCGTAGCCCCCTTATTCAACAACTGCCAGCAAAAAAGGCCGCCATCTCCGCGACGGTCCGATCGTCGCCGCGCCCGGTGACGATGATTCTGCGAACGCCGAGCCGCTCCGCGGCAATCGCGATCCGCGGATGCGGTACGAACACGGGGGTCGCGCGCAGGTACCCCGCGCCGGTTGGGCCCAGCATCTCGAGGAAATTCGCGAGCCCTTCCGCGCTGGTGATCGAAACCGCCTCGATTCCGCCGCGCTGCCAGCGCGCGAGGAGTGCGCCGGCGTCGGCGTCCGGGCGCGCGCGGCGGTAGCATTCGGCGTACTCGACTCGCGCTCCGCGCGCTTCGAGCCTCGCCCGCAGCCATTCGCGGCCGCCCTGCCCGCGAAAAATCACGATCGAGCGGCCGCGCAGATCCTGCAGCTCGGGGAGCGCGGCGAGCGCCTCGCTGTCGGCCTCGCCCGCCGGAGCGATCGCCGCATGAAATCCCCGCTCCTTGAGCGCCTCTGCGGTTCCGGCTCCGACGGCGGCGACTCGCAGGCCGCTCGGCCAGGCCCGGCCCGCGCCGGCCATCCCGCATCCCTGCATCGCCGCGGTCGGGCTGACGAAAATCGCGAGCTGGAACTCATCCAACCGCGCGATGAGATCCGCGACCGCGCGAGGATTTTCCGGAGGCAGGATCTCGATCGTGGGAAAGAGGACCGGATCGCCGCCGGCCGCGCGAATGCGATCGGCAAGCGCGCGAGCGTGCTCGCGCGGGCGCGTGATCACGATACCGCGGCCCGAAAGGGGCCCCGAGCTCATGACAGCGCCGCGAGGATCGCGTCCGCACCGAGCGAGCGCAGGTTCACCGCGAGCGCTTCACCCAGTCTTTCGGGGGCCGCGATCGGACCGATCAGCTCGGCGCGCACCGCCCTGCTGCCGTCGGGCATCGCGACGAGCCCGCGCAAACGGATCTGCGCGCCGCTCGCGACGGCGTACGCCGCGAGCGGCAGCTGGCAGTCGCCCGACAGCGCGCGGCTCAAGGCGCGCTCGGCGAGCACGCAGGCGGAAGTCGCGGCATCGTCGAGCGGAGCGAGCCGCTCGCGCAGCTCGCTCCGCTCCTCGCGGCACTCGATGACGAGCGCACCCTGCCCGGGCGCGGGCAAGCTCTGCTCGGGCTCGAGCATCGCGCGGATTCGCGCGGCAAGGCCGAGGCGCTTCAAGCCCGCCGCGGCGAGCACGATCGCCTGGCACTCTCCGCGGTCGAGCTTCGCCAGGCGCGTGTCCAGGTTGCCGCGCAGCGGTTTCACCTGGAGCGCCGGATGGCGCTCGCGCAGCTGCGCCTCGCGCCTCAAGCTGGAAGTACCGACGATGCTTCCCGAGGGCAGCGCTTCGAGGCTCGCGCTCACGTTTGACACAAGGCAATCGCGCGGGTCCCCTCTCGCCGTGAAGGCCGCCAGGCAAAACCCCTGCGGCAGGCGCATCGGCACGTCCTTTGCGGAGTGCACGGCGAGATCGGCCCGCCCGTCCTCGAGCGCGGCTTCGAGCTCCTTCACGAAAAGGCCCTTGCCGCCGACTTGGGCGAGCGGCCGGTCGACGATCCGGTCGCCGCGCGTCGTGATGCCGAGGACGCTCACCTCGCAGCGCGGGTAGAGGCGCCGCAGCTCGCCCGCCACGTGCTCGGACTGCCACATCGCGAGCCGGCTGCGGCGCGAGGCAATGACGATTCGTTCCAGTGCACGACCCAAGGTCCTCCTCCTCAGGTCACCAGCGACTTGACCTGCGCCCATTGCCTGCGGCTCACCGGCAGCTTTTCCTCGCAGCCCTCCAGGATCACCGACCATCCGATCTCGCCCTCGGTTTCGGCGCCGCGCTCAACACCGCGGATCAGGCGCCGCGCCACCAGGCAGTTGCGGTGGATCCGCACGAACACGCCGCCGAATTCCCGTTCGAGCTGCTGGAGCGATTCCTCGACGAGGTGCTCGCGCTCGCGGGTGCGCAGCGTGACGTACTTGAGCTCCGCTCTCAGGTAAATCACCTCCGACACCGGAACGAGCGTCACCCGGCCGCGCTCGGCGACGCTGAAGTAGCGCCGGGGGGCGGGATCGATGCTCTCGAGCACCCCGCGCGCGAGCCGCGCGCCGCTTGCGGCTTTTTTCAGCGCCGCGAGCAGCCGCGCCGCGCGCACCGGCTTGGTGAGGTAGTCCACGGCGTTGACTTCAAACGCCTCGACCGCGTACCGGTCGTGCGCGGTCACGAAGATCACGGCGGGCGGCCGCTCCAGCACCTGCAGATGCCGCGCGAATTCGATTCCGCTCATCTCGGGCATCTGGATGTCGACCAGGACGACGTCGGCTTCCGCCGCCGCGACCGCCTTCAGGCCCTCCACGCCGTTCGCCGCTTCGCCCGCGACCCGATGCGGCAGCTCCCCGCGGCAGTCCTCGAGCAGCTCGCGCAGCCGATTGCGCGCCGGCTGCTCGTCGTCGACGATGATGACCTTGAGCTGGGTCACGGGCCGGCGCGGTAGGGCATCACGATGCCGATCTCGTAGCGGCCCTCCGCGATGCGCGTGTCCAGACTCGCCTCGACATCGAAGTGCAGCTGCAGGCGCTCGCGGATATTGTCAAGCGCCATGCGATTTCCCTGGCGGTGCTGGTAGTCCTCATGGTAGGGATTGGATAGCTGCAGCCGCAGGCGGTCGCCCCGGCGCTCGATGCGCACTTCGATGACGCCCGCGGCGATCCCGGGCTCGATGCCGTGGTAGACGGCGTTTTCCACCAGAGGCTGCAGGAGCATCGGCGGGACCAGGGCCTGCTCGACGGCCGGTCCCAGCTGCCATAGCACCCTGAGCCGCTCGCCCAGGCGCAGCTGCTCCAGGTTGAGATACCGCCGGCACAGCGACAGCTCGTCCCCGAGCGCGATCAGCTCGCGGTTGTCGGCCATCACGGTGCGGAACAGCTCCGCGAGGTCTTCCAGCGCGGCTTCGGCGCGCTTCGGCTCCTTGCGAATCAGCGAAAGCACCGCGTTCAGGCTGTTGAACAGGAAATGCGGGCGGATGCGGGCCTGAAGCGCCTGCAAGCGCGACTCGGAGATCGCCGGCGAGAAGGCGCGGTTGCGCAGATGGAAGTACCACGCGAGCACTCCCGTCCCCAGCGCGGCGTAGCCGAGGCTCCAGGCAAGCTCACGCCAACCGCCGCTTCCGCCTAACGGGGTCTGGAGAGGGAAAAGCGCCGCAGTCACCGCGAGCACGATGGCAAACACGGCGAGGAGCCCTTGAAGATAGCCGAGCCGCCCGAGCAGCGTCGATCCGGCGTAGAGCACGATCACCACCACGAGCAATACCGGTTCCAGCGGCCATGCGATCTCGGTGACCCTTGCGGCGAACTCGCCGATCTCACGCGAGCGCGCCAGCGCGAAAACCAGAGCGAGCGCGTTGACCGAAAGCAGGATGCGCGAGATCACGCCCAGGTTGCGGAAGTCCGGCAGGGCGTCGGGCAGGTCGTTTTGCCGTATACTTTGCACTTTTGCACGAACGCAGAATCAGCGCGTGCGGCAGTGGACCGCACGCTTCACGACTCCGGGCATTTTACAGTCAACCATGGCAGCCAAGCCCAAACCCGGCAAGAAACCCTGGTCGGGGCGGTTCGCCGAGCCGGTATCCGATTCTGTCAAGCGCTACACCGCCTCGGTCCATTTTGACCGGCGCCTCGCGCAGCACGATGTTCGCGCGTCGCTTGCGCACGCGCGCATGCTGCGCACCGCGGGAATCCTGTCGGCGGCGGATCTCAGGGCGATCGAGCGCGGTTTGTCCAGGATCTCCCGCGAAATCGAGTCGGGAAGGTTCCGCTGGTCGCTGGAGGCCGAGGACGTGCACCTCAACATCGAGCGCCGGCTGATCGGTCTCGTCGGAGAGGCCGGCAAACGCCTGCACACCGCCCGCTCGCGCAACGATCAAGTCGCGACCGATCTGCGGCTGTGGCTGCGCGACGCCATAGACGAGATCGGCGAGCTCCTGCGCAGCGTCCAGCGGCGGCTGCTCGACCAGGCGGAAAAGCACGCCGCCACGCTGATGCCGGGCTTCACGCACCTGCAGGTCGCCCAGCCGGTGACCTTCGGGCACCACCTGCTCGCCTATTTCGAGATGCTCGAGCGCGACCGCTCGCGCCTCGCCGACTGTCGGCGGCGCGTGAACCACCTTCCGCTGGGCGCCGCGGCGCTCGCCGGAACTTCTTTTCCGATCGACCGCGCGAGGGTCGCGCGCGAGCTCGGCTTCGAGGCGGTGAGCGCAAATTCCCTCGATGCCGTGTCCGACCGCGACTTCGCGATCGAATTCTGCGCCTGCGCGGCGCTCGCCATGGTCCATCTCTCGCGCTTATCCGAGGAACTGATCCTCTGGGCCAATCCGCGCTTCGGCTTCGTGGCCCTGCCCGACCGCTTCTGCACCGGCTCATCGATCATGCCGCAGAAGAAAAACCCCGACGTTCCGGAGCTCGCGCGCGGCAAGACCGGAAGGGTCGCGGGCGACCTCATGGCGCTGCTCGTCCTGATGAAGGGGCAGCCTCTCGCCTATAACAGGGACAATCAAGAGGACAAGGAACCTTTGTTCGACGCGGCGGACACGCTGCGCGAGACGCTCGCCGTTTTCGCCGAGCTGATCGCCGGCCTCCGCGTCAACGCGGCTGCGATGCGGGCCGCGGCCGAAGAGGGCTTCGCCACCGCGACCGATCTTGCCGACTACCTCGTCAGGAAAGGACTCGCGTTTCGCGATGCCCACGAGGCGGCGGCGCGTGCGGTGCGTTTCGCTGAAGAATCCGGGCGGGGTCTGCAGCAGCTGACGCTCGAAGAATTGCGCCGCTTCTCCGTCAAGGTGGGAAGCGACGTGCAGCGCGTGCTCACGCTGGAAGGCTCGGTCGCAAGCCGCTCGCACATCGGCGGAACCGCGCCCGCACGGGTGCGCGCGGCGATCAGGCGCGCGCGAAAGAACCTCAAGCGCTGACCCGGTGACGTGATCCGCGGCTCACCGCCGTGTAGCCGCGCTTCGCGCGAGGCGTTGCGAGCCGAATGATCGAATCCCCTGAGCTCGTCGCTGCGCTGGAGACAAGCATCTCGGATGCGGCCGGACCATTCCGGCTTGAGCGCGCCACACCGGCCGCGGGAGGCTGCATCCATCGCTCTTACGTCCTCGAAGGCG
>DASPXL010000027.1:0-5071 GCA_035637375.1 Burkholderiales bacterium | reverse complement strand
GAAAGAAGTCGACGTCGTCCTGGTCGGCCTCGGCTGGACGGGCGGCATACTCGCCAAGGAATTGAGCGCAACCGGGCTGAAGGTCGTCGCCCTGGAGCGCGGCGGCGTGCGCAGCACGGAGGCCGATTTTTCCGTGCCCGCCGTGCGCGACGAGCTGCGCTACGTGGTGCGCCACGATCTGATGATGAACACGCAGAAGGACACGATCACCGTCCGCAACAACATTTCGCAGCAGGCATTGCCGATGCGCCGGCTCGGCTCGTTCCTGCCCGGCGACGTCGTCGGCGGCTCGGGCGTGCACTGGAGCGGCCATACCTGGCGCTGGACCGACATGGAATTCAAGGTGCGCAGCCGCTACGAGCAGCGCTACGGCAAGAAGTACATCCCCGCCGACATGACGATCCAGGACTGGGGCATCACCTACGACGAGCTCGAGCCGTACTACGACAAGTTCGAATACACGGCGGCGGTCTCGGGCAAGGCGGGAAACATCCGCGGCGTGATACAGCCCGGCGGCAATCCTTTCGAGGCGCCGCGCGAGCGCGAGTATCCGCTGCCGCCGCTCACGCCGCTGCTCGCGCAGGAGATGTTCAGGACGGCGGCGCTCGCCAACGGCTATAGCCCGTTTCCGCGCCCCAGCGCCAATGCATCGCGCGCCTACACCAACCCCGACGGCTCGCGCTTCGGCGCCTGCCAGTATTGCGGCCACTGCCAGCGCTTCGGCTGCGAGGCGAACGCCAAGGGCAGCCCGCATATGACCGTCATTCCCGTCGCGATGCGCAACCCGAATTTCGAGCTGCGCACGCACATGTGGGTGACCAAGGTGCTGAAGGATCCGGGCGGCAAGCGCGTGACCGGCGTGAACTATACCAACGTGCTGAACGGCGAAGAGTTCGAGCAGCCGGCCTCGATCGTGATCCTGACCGCCTACGCCCTAAACAACGTGCACCTGATGCTGCTCTCGAGAATCGGCCGGCCGTACGACCCGGCGAGCCGGAAAGGCGTGATCGGCAAGAATTACTGCTACCAGACGGGCGCGTCGGCGACGCTCTTTTTCGAGGGCAGGCACTTCAACCCGTTCATGAGCGCGGGCGGGTCGAGCACGACCATCGACGACTTCAACGCGAACTGGGATTTCGACCGCGGCAGGCAAGGTTACGTCGGCGGTTTCATCGTCGCCGGTGCGTTCAATACGGCCCTGCCGATCGGTTACCGGCCGGTTCCGAGCGGCACGCCCTCCTGGGGAACGGCCTGGAAAGCCGCCACGGCCAAGTGGTACGAGACCGCGATGCAGATCAACATGAGCGGCAGCGTGATGTCGAACCGCTACAACTATTACGATCTCGATCCGACCTACCGCAACGCCTTCGGCCTGCCGATGATGCGAATGACCTTCGACTACAAGGAGAACGAGCACAAGATCGGGCGGCACGCGGCGCAGGTGATCAACGACATCGCCAAGTCGATGAACCCGACGCGGCTCAACCCGGCCGTGGCGCGCACCGAGCCCTGGACGGTCGTGCCTTACCAGAGCACGCACAACACCGGCGGCACGATCATGGGGACCCACCCGAGGACCAGCGCCTTGAACAAGTACCTGCAAAGCTGGGATTGCCACAACCTGTTTTCGGTGGGTGCGAACGTGTTTCCGCACAATTCCGTGTACAACCCGACCGGGCCGGTGGGGGCGCTCGCCTACTGGACGGCGGACGCGATCAAGAACCGCTATCTCAAAAATCCCGGCCCGCTGGTGGCGGCATGACGGCGCAGCTGCGGACCGTTGCGGCTGCGGCGGCGACATTGCTCCTCGCCGCCGGCATTGCGCACGCGCAGGGCGATGCGAAACGCGGTCAAAAGCTGTTCGAGGAGTGCCACGCGTGCCACTCACTCGAGCGCGGAGCTCAAGGGGTGGGCCCGGGCCTGCACGGAGTTTTCGGGCGGCGGGCGGGCGAGGTGGACGACTTCCGTTATTCCCCCGCGCTCAAGCGCAGCGGCATCACGTGGACGGAGACAACGCTGGACGCCTATATCGCGGATCCGCAAAAGGCCGTGCCGGCCAATCGCATGCCGTACGCGGGCATGCCCGAGGCGCGCGACCGCGCCGACCTCATCATGTATATGCAGGAGGTATTCAAGTAGCGGTCTCGCCCGCTTTCAACTCGGTCACCCCGGCGTACCGGGAAACCCGGGTCGGCTCGCTCCGACCCCATAGATTGCCCTCCATGCTCGATTTCGCCGAGTACGTGAAGATCTTCGTGGCGTTGCTGGTGATCGTCAATCCGATCGGGACGATGCCGATGTTCCTCGGCCTGACTCACAAGCACAGTGTCTCCGACAAGAAGCGCATCGCGCGCGTCGCGAGCGTCTCGGTGGCGATCGTCCTGGCGGTCTCGACGATGGTGGGCGAGCACCTTCTCGGATTCTTCGGGATCACCATCGCCTCGTTCAAGGTCGGCGGAGCGGTCCTGATACTGCTGATCGCCCTATCGATGATGCACGCCGCGCCGAGCGGCGAGCAGCAGACTCCGGAAGAGGCGAAGGAGGCCGAGGACAAGGAAAGCATCGCCGTCGTGCCGCTCGCCGTTCCGCTGCTCTCCGGGCCGGGGGCGATCTCGACGACGATCATCTACGCGGCCCAGGGCTCATCCCTCGCCCACCGGGGCGGCGTCATTGCGTGCTGCCTGCTGGTCGCGCTAACGACCTGGATCGCGCTCAGGGCGGCGACCCCGATCGGAAACCGGCTCGGAAAGATCGGCATCAACGTCGTGATCCGGATCATGGGACTGCTGCTCGCCGCCGTGGCCGTGGAAATTTTTGCGAGCGGCATCGTGGTCCTGCTGCCCGGACTGGGATAGCGATCGTTCAGACCGACTCGGCAAATACCGGCGCCTGCAAGAGTTGGGCAAGCTCGTCCGCCGGCATGGCCTTCTTGAAATAGAAACCCTGAAACTCGTCGCAGGACTGCCCGCGCAGGTAATCGGCCTGCTCCTTGGTTTCGACACCCTCGGCAATCACGGTCATGCTCAGAGCCCGGCCCATGGCAATGATGGCTCCGGCAATGGCCCTGTCGTCGACCCCGCCGGGGAGGTCGCGGATAAACGAGCGGTCGACCTTGATCGTGTTGATCGGAAACCGCTTGAGCGTGGAGAGCGACGAATAGCCCGTTCCAAAATCGTCGATGGCGAGCCGGATGCCCATCTCGTTGAGCGCGTCCAGGGTCCGTATCGCCTTCTCGACGTTGTTCATGAGCATGCTCTCGGTAATCTCCAGCTCCAGGAGAACCGGATCTATCCCGCTTTCCTTGACTATCGAAGTGATGTCCTGCAGGAGGTTCTCGTCCGAAAACTGCCGGGCCGACAGGTTGACGGCCACGCTCAACCGCGGCAGCCCCTGATCCTGCCACGCCTTGTGTTGCCTGCAGGCCGTCCGCAGAACCCATTTGCCGATCGGCACGATCAGGCCCGTCTCCTCCGCCATCGGGATGAATTGCGCCGGCGACACCATTCCGAGATCCGGATGATGCCAGCGCAGCAGCGCTTCCACGCCCGTGATCCGGCCGGTGCGAAGGTCCACCTTGGGCTGATAGTGGAGCTCGAACTCGTTGCGCTCCAGGGCGCGCCGCAGGCTCGACTCCATGGTGAGCCGCTCGAACGAATGCTCGTTCAGCTCCTTGGAATAGAACTGGAAGTTGTTCTTGCCTTCCTCTTTCGCCCGGTACATCGCGATGTCGGCGTTTTTCATCAAAGACCGTTCATCCTCGCCGTCCGTCGGGTAAGTGCTGATGCCGATGCTGGCCGTGACGCGGAATTCCTGGCCGAGCGTGACGAACGGCTTGACGAGAGTGGTCAGGATCTTGTGCGCGACCACCGACACGTGCTTTTGATCGGCGAGCTCCTCCAGCAGCACCACGAACTCGTCGCCCCCGAGGCGGGCGACGGTGTCGCTCTCCCGCAGGCATTGTTTGAGCCTTTTCCCGATCTCCTGCAGGAGCGCATCGCCGGCCTCGTGCCCGAGCGTGTCGTTGATGTTCTTGAAGCGGTCGAGGTCGATGAAAAGCACCGCCAGCTCTTTCTTGCGGCGGTGCGCCTGGCTGATTCCGTGGTTCAGGATTTTGCTGAACAAGGCGCGGTTCGGCAGAGTCGTGAGGGCGTCGTGGTACGCGAGATATTGAATTTGCTCCTCGGAGCGCACGCGCTCCTTCACTTCGTCCTTCAACCTCACGTTGGTCTGGGAAAGCTCGGCGGCCTGCTTTTCCAGGTTGACGTTCAGCAGGCGCAGATTTTCCGCATGTTTCGCCGCGCGATTGGCGAGATGGGCGTCGAACACCGAAACCAGCAGGGTCGTCGCCAGGAGCATGAAGGTGAAACCTCCGATCGCGCCGGCGAGCCACACATTGTTGATGTCCTGCGGGCTCACCGAGCAAACGGTGTCCGGCGCGAAGATCGCCGCCGCCATGCCGGTGTAATGCATGCCGGTAATCGCGAAGCCCATGACGACGGCGCTGCCGGCTTTCTTCCGGAACGCCGACAAGATCGTCTCCGTGCGCAATTGAAACGCGATCCACAAGGCGACCACCGAGGCGGCGATCGCGATCACGACGGAGGCCGTGAAAATCGGTGGGCTATAGCGGACCGGCGGTTTCAGCTGCATCGCCGCCATCCCGGTGTAGTGCATGCAGGCGATGCCGATTCCCATCAACAATCCGGCCAAAAGCAGCCTGCGCAGACTCAAGCGGCCGTGGCTGATGGTGTAGAGCGCAAATCCCGACACGACCGCCGCGATCAGGAGCGAGGCCAACGTGATCGGGATGTCGTACGACATCGGGATCGGCAGCTGAAAGGCCAGCATGCCGATGAAGTGCATCGACCAGATGCCGGTCCCCATGGAGAGGGCGCCGCCGAACAACCAATAGCGGGAGGACCGGGTTCCGTGCGTGGCCGCGACGCGCGACGCGAGATCCAGCGCCACGTAGGATGCGACGGTCGCGACGACGATCGAAAGAAAGACGAGCCAGGAATTGTAATTGCCAATCATCCCCGTCCTCCAACGCTCAGCACGGACTCAAGGCGCT
>DASPXL010000026.1:0-3322 GCA_035637375.1 Burkholderiales bacterium | reverse complement strand
AACTCCGGTTCCGAGGTGCAGAGTTCAGTTTCCGGCAATGGTCATTTCCTCGACGAGAATCGAGCCGCAGGTGCGCGAGCCCCGCGTGAGCGCGTCGCTTCCGATCGCCGCGATCGAGCGGAACATGTCGCGCAGGTTTCCGGCGATGGTGATTTCCTCGACGGGATGCCGGATCTCGCCCCGCTCCACCCAGTAGCCCGCCGCGCCGCGCGAGTAATCCCCGGTCACGGGGTTGATCCCGTGGCCCATCAACTCGGTCACGAGCAGCCCGCGGTCCATCTTCCTGATGAGCCCGGGAAGGTCCAGCTCGCCGCCTTCGAGGATCAGATTTTGATTGCCGCCCGCGCTGCCGGTCGTCCTCATCCCGAGCTTGCGCGCCGAGTAGCTGCCGAGAAAGTAGCCGCGCAGCACGCCGTCCTTCACCACGTCGCGGTCGCGGGTCGCGACGCCCTCGTCGTCGAACCAGGAGCTGGCCGGTCCGCGCGCGAGGTGCGGCCGCTCGACGATGGTGACGATCGGCGAGAAGACTTCCTTGCCGAGGCTGTCGAGCAGGAAGGAAGCCTTGCGGTACAGGCTCCCGCCGCTCACCGCGGCGACGAAGCTCGAGAGCAAGCCATTGGCCGCCGGCGCCTCGAAAAGGACCGGCGCCTGGACCGTCTGGATCTTGCGGCTCGCGAGCCGCGCAAGCGCCCGCCTTCCTGCATAGTCGCCGACCGCTTCCGGCTTGGGGAGATCGCGCGGCGAGCGCTGCGACACGTACCAGTCGTCGCGCTGCATGAGGCCGTCTTCGGCCGCGATCACTGCGCAGGAAAGAACGTGCCGCGAGGTCGGGAAGCCTTCCATGAAGCCGTGGCTGTTGGCAAGAGCGAAGTGCCATTGCTGGGACGAAACGCTGGCGCCTTCGGAATTCACGATCCGCTTGTCCAACGCGAACGCGGCCGCCTCGCAAGATTTTGCGATCTCGATGGCGCGCTCGACCGGCAGCTCCCAGGGATGAAAGAGGTCGAGCTCCTTCGGCTCGCGCGCCAGCTCCTCCGGGTCGGGAAGTCCGGCGCACTCGTCCGTCGCGGTGAAGCGCGCGATGGCGAGCGCCGCCTCCACCGTGTCCCGGATCGCGCGCGGCGCGAAATCGGCGGTGCTCGCGTAGCCTTTCTGCTTGCCGAGATAGACGGTGACCGAGAGGCTCTTGTCGCGGTTGTACTCGATGGTTTCGACTTCGCCCTTGCGCACCGTGACCGTCTGGCCGTAGCCGTCGGAGGCCTCGGCTTCGCAGGCGCTCGCGCCTTTTTCCCTGGCATGCGCCAAGGCGTCCGAGGCGATCGCCTTCAACGCGTCGAAACTGTGGGAAAAGCGCGCTCGCGCCATGCGGGGTGCCGCGGGAAAGGCGCTATGATATCAGTTCAAGATCGCGCCGCCCCGGACGTGCAGGACGAGGAGAAACCGAGCAAGACCCAGCGCAAGCGCGCCATGCACGAGCTGCAGGCGCTCGGGGCGCGCCTGGTGGAGCTCAACTCGGAGCAGCTCGCAGCGGTCGCGCTTCCGGAGGACCTGCGCGAGGCCGTGGAGCAGGCGCGGCGCATCACCCGGCACGAGGCGCGGCGGCGCCAGCTGCAGTATATCGGGCGCCTGATGCGCTCGGTCGATCCCGAGGCGATCCGCGAAAAGCTCAAGGCGTGGGACGGGGTCTCGGCCGGGGAGACCGCGCGCCTTCACCGCATCGAGCGCTGGCGCGAGAGACTGATCGAGGACGACGGCGCGCTCGGCGCGCTCGCCGGCGCCCATCCGGGCATCGACACCCAGCGCCTGCGGGCGCTGGTGCGCAACACGCGCGAGGAGCGCAACGCGGGCCGGCCGCCGCGCGCCTACCGGGAGCTGTTCAGGGCGCTGCGGGATATCATCGCGGAACTGCAAACGGCGCCTGACCATGACCGCGAATGAAGAACTGCTGATCGGCCTCGTGTCGATCAGCGACCGCGCCTCGAGCGGCGTCTACACGGATGAAGGCATTCCGGCGCTCAAGGAATGGTTCGCGCGGGCGCTGGCGAGCCCGTGGCGCGCGGAGACGCGGCTCATTCCCGACGAGCGGCCGCTGATCGAATCGACGCTTGCCGATCTCGCCGACCGCCTCGGCTGCCACCTGGTGCTGACGACCGGCGGCACGGGACCTGCGCCGCGCGACGTCACGCCCGAGGCGACGCTCGCGGTCGCCGACAAGCTCATGCCGGGATTCGGCGAGCAGATGCGCAGAATCGGCCTCGAGTTCGTGCCCACCGCGATCCTGTCGCGCCAGGTCGCGGTCGTGCGCAAGCGCTCGCTCATCATCAACCTGCCCGGCCAGCCGAAATCGATCCGCGAGACGCTCGAGGGCCTGAAGGACAAGGACGGCAGGCAGATCGTCGCCGGCATTTTCGCCGCCGTCCCTTACTGCATCGACCTTATCGGCGGGCCCTACATCGAGACCCGCGAGGAGGTGGTGAGGGCGTTCCGCCCCAAGTCCGCAATCCGCCCCAAATCCGCTTCCTGACCCCCCATGTCCGAAGTGCTCGAAGCGATCGAAATCGAAACCGGAAAGGACCCGACGACAAGCATCATCTGGCTGCACGGCCTGGGCGCCGACGGCAACGACTTCGCGACTATCGTTCCCGAGCTCGACCTGCCCAAAGAGGCGATCCGCTTCGTCTTTCCGCACGCGCCGGTGCAGCCGGTGACGATCAACGGCGGCATGCGAATGCGCGCCTGGTACGACATCGCCGACGGCGCCAACCGGCGCGAGGACGAGCGCGGCGTGCGCGCATCGCAGGCGCTGGTCGAAACCCTGATCGGCCGGGAAAAGAAGCGCGGGACGAAGGCCGCGCGGATCGTGCTCGCGGGATTCTCGCAGGGCGGCGCGATCGCGCTGCAGACCGGCCTGCGCCATCCCGAGCGCATCGCCGGAATCATGGCCTTGTCGACCTACTTGCCGATCGCGGAGGAGCTCTCGGCCGAAGCGAGCGCGGCCAACCGAGACGTTCCGATATTCATGGCGCACGGCAATTACGACCCCATCGTGCCGCTCGCGCGGGCGGAGCACTCCCGCGAGCTTCTGCAATCGCTCGGCTACCCGCTCGAGTGGCGCGAGTACGGCATGCCGCACTCGGTCTGCCCCGAGGAGCTCGCCGATATCGGTGCGTGGCTCGGGAAGGTGCTCGGTCCGGGAGACTGAAGGAAAACCCTCTACTCGCCGCTATCGCGGATCATCCGGAAGCGCACCAGCTCGTA
Organism: Burkholderiales bacterium; assembly: GCA_035637375.1. Classification (GTDB taxonomy): domain Bacteria; phylum Pseudomonadota; class Gammaproteobacteria; order Burkholderiales; family SG8-39; genus VBDM01. The sequence continues at coordinate 64 of DASPXL010000026.1, read as the reverse complement.
GTCCTCGCCGCGCTCCACCACCCCCGCAGGCAGCAGCAGGTAGCGTTTTCCGTCCCGCTCGAGC
>DASPXL010000025.1:0-3599 GCA_035637375.1 Burkholderiales bacterium | reverse complement strand
GGGCACCAAGCGCGAGGAAGTGGAGCGCGGGCAGGTGCTCTCGAAACCGGGCTCGATCACCCCGCACACCAAGTTCGAGTGCGAGGTGTATGTGCTCAGCAAGGAAGAAGGCGGGCGGCACACGCCGTTCTTCCCGGGGTACCGGCCGCAGTTCTACTTTCGGACCACCGACGTGACCGGCAGCTGCGAGCTGCCCAAGGGCACCGAGATGGTGATGCCGGGGGACAACGTGAAGATGACGGTGAGTCTGATCGCCCCGATCGCGATGGAGCAGGGCTTGCGCTTTGCCATCCGCGAGGGCGGCAAGACCGTGGGTGCGGGCGTGGTGGCCAAGGTGATCGAGTAATGGCCATGCCGAACCAGAAAATCCGAATCCGGCTCAAGGCCTTCGACTACCGGCTGATCGACCAGTCGGCGCTCGAGATCGTGGACACGGCCAAGCGCACCGGCGCAGTGGTGAAGGGGCCCGTTCCGCTGCCTACCCGCATCGAGCGCTTCGACGTGCTGCGCAGCCCGCACGCGGACAAGACTTCGCGCGACCAGCTCGAGATCAGGACGCACCTGCGGCTGATGGACATCATCGACCCCACCGACAAGACGGTGGACGCGCTGATGAAGCTCGATCTGCCGGCGGGCGTGGACGTGGAAATCAAACTGTAGGAACGATGTGGCCGCTGGGCAATTGAATCCGGCCCCTGAACAAAGGGCAAGAACATGACATTAGGACTGGTCGGCCGGAAGGTCGGCATGACGCGCGTCTTCACCGATGACGGCGATTCGCTGCCGGTGACGGTGCTCGACGTCTCCGACAACCGCGTCACGCAGATCAAGACCCCGGCGACGGACGGCTACAGCGCAGTGCAGGTCACTTTCGGCAGGCGCCGTGCTTCCCGCGTCAACAAGGCCGCCGCGGGCCATCTCGCCAAGGCTGCGGTCGAGGCCGGTCACGTGCTGCGCGAATTCCGCGTGCCGGAAAGCGAGCTGGGGAACCTCAAGGTCGGCGGCAAGATCGGGGCCGACATCTTCAAGGCGGGTCAGATCGTGGACGTTTCCGGCACCTCGCAAGGCAAGGGCTTCGCGGGGGTGATCAAGCGCCACCATTTTTCCTCGAACCGCGCGAGCCACGGCAACTCGATCTCGCATAACAAACCGGGCTCGACCGGGATGGCGCAGGATCCGGGCCGCGTGTTTCCGGGAAAACGCATGGCCGGCCATCTGGGCGCCGTGCAACGCACCGTCCAGGGCCTTGAGGTGGTGCGCGTCGACGCCGAGCGGCAACTTCTCCTCGTAAAAGGCTCCGTGCCGGGAAGCCGCGGCCGCGACATCGTCGTTCGACCCACCTCCAAAGCGATTCGGGCCAAGGGTCCGTCGCCCAAGGCAGCGCCGTCGAAGGCCGCGCCTGCGGCGGCTCAGTCGGCCAAGTCCGCGCCCGCGGCTGCCCAAGCGGCCAAGGCGCCGCAAGCTGCCCCGCCGGCGGCCAAGGGGGCGTAATGGAGCTCAAGCTCATCAACGAGAAAGGGAAGAGCGCGGCGACGGTGGCCGCCTCCGACGCGTTGTTCGGGCGCGAGTACAACGAATCGCTGGTGCACCAGGTGGTCACGGCTTACAAGGCCAACGCCCGCCGCGGCACGCGCGCGCAGAAAGGGCGCAGCGATGTCCGCCACTCGCACAAGAAGCCCTGGCGCCAGAAGGGCACCGGCCGCGCCCGCGCCGGGGACGTCGCGAGCCCGCTGTGGCGCGGAGGCGGCAAGATTTTCCCGAATTTGCCCGATGAGAACTTCTCGCAGAAGCTGAATCGCAAGATGTATCGCGCCGGAATGTGCTCGATCCTGTCGCAGCTCGCCCGGGAGGAGCGGCTGAAGGTCGTGGAGAGCTTCGACATGGAGGCGCCCAAGACCAAGCTTCTCGCGCAGAAATTCAAGAGAATGGGCATAGCTTCCGCGCTGGTGATCACCGACGGCGTGGACCAGAACCTGTACCTCTCCGCGCGCAATCTGCCCAAGGTGCGCATCCTCGACGTCCACCACGCCGATCCGGTGTCGCTCGTCCAGTTCGATCACGTGATCCTGACGAAGAAGGCGATGGCGAAATTCGAGGAGATCCTGAAATGAACGCGGCCGCGCCGAAGGAGCGCTTGATGCAGGTGCTGCTCGCGCCGCTCGTCTCGGAGAAGAGCACCTTCATAGGGGAGAAGCACAACCAGTACGTGTTCCACGTCGCCGCCGACGCGACCAAGCCCGAAATCAAGGCCGCGGTCGAGCTCATGTTCAAGACCAAGGTGAAATCGGTCCAGGTCGCCAACGTCGGGGGCAAGGAAAAGCGCTTTGGGCGCTACGTCGGACACCGCCGCCGGTGGAAAAAGGCGTACGTCTCCCTCGCCCAGGGGCAGGAAATCAGCTTCCAGGCTCCGGAGTAGGCCATGCCGCTCGTCAAAGTCAAACCCACATCGCCCGGCCGGCGGCAGCTCGTCAAGCTGGTGAACCCGGACCTGCACAAGGGCGGGCCTTACCAGCCGCTGGTCGAGAAGCAGTCGAGGAAGGCGGGCCGCAATGTGAACGGCCACATCACCATGCGCCACCAGGGCGGGGGCCACAAGCAGCATTACCGCATCGTCGATTTCCGCCGCGACAAGGACGGTATTTCAGCGAAGGTCGAGCGGCTGGAATACGATCCCAATCGAAGCGCGAACCTCGCGCTGCTGTGTTACGCCGACGGCGAACGCCGCTATATCATCGCCGCCAAGGGCCTTGCGGCCGGAACGCAGCTCCTGTCGGGGGCGGAGGCGCCGATCAAGCCCGGCAACGCGCTGCCGCTCAGAAACATACCGGTGGGCACCACGGTTCACTGCGTCGAAATGCAGCCGGGCAAGGGCGCGCAGCTCGCTCGCGCTGCGGGCGCCTCGGTGCAGCTTCTCGCGCGCGAGGGCAGCTACGCCCAGGTGCGCCTGCGTTCCGGGGAGATCCGCAAAGTACACGTGGATTGCCGCGCCACCATCGGCGAAGTCGGCAACGAGGAGCACAGCCTGGAATCGATCGGCAAGGCCGGGCGCGTCCGCTGGCGCGGAGTGCGGCCCACGGTCCGTGGGGTCGCGATGAATCCGATCGACCACCCGCATGGCGGCGGCGAGGGAAAGACCGCGGCAGGGCAGGATCCGGTGAGTCCCTGGGGGGTGCTGACCAAGGGCTACAAGACGCGCAAGAACAAGCGCACGCGCGGCATGATCATCCAGTTCCGGCACAAGAAGCGGGACAAGGGCTAGACCATGGGACGCTCGGTCAAGAAGGGTCCATTCGTGGACCACCACCTGATGAAAAAGGTCGACGCGGCGCGCGCCACGAACGAGAAGCGCCCGATCAAGACCTGGTCGCGGCGCTCCACCATCCTCCCGGATTTCGTCGGGCTGACGATCGCCGTCCATAACGGCAAGCAGCACATCCCCGTGTACATCTCCGAGAACATGGTCGGACACAAGCTCGGCGAGTTCGCGCTGACGCGCATCTTCAAGAGCCACGGAATGGCCGACAAGAAGCTTCTTGAAGCCGCAGCCGCGGCGAGGGCCGGCGGAGCGCACGCAACCCCCGGAGCGCCGACCGCGCCGA
>DASPXL010000024.1:0-5230 GCA_035637375.1 Burkholderiales bacterium | reverse complement strand
CGCATTTTACCTGACTCAGTTTGCGCCGGCGCTTGCCGAGGACGACTCGGGGCAGGTTCATTCGTTTCTGAACACGCTGAAAAAAGCGCGCCTGATCGACCTCTCCCACACCTGGGACAAGAATTCGCCTATCGCGTCGGTCAATCCAACGTATTCCTTTTCGCTCCGGGACACACATGCCAATACGTTGAACAAGTTCAATGACGGTGGTCAGCTGACCTACGCGTCAGAGGTGATGCACTTCAGCGGCCAGCACGGCGCACCGACCCTCGACGCGCTCGGGCACATAGGCAGGGACGGAAAGCTCTTCGGCGGACTCGATGCCTTCGCTTCGACGAGCGACCCCGACGGGATCGGTACGAGCGGCGTCGGCGCGAACCTCGCGGTCGACCAGTTCCCTACCGATCTGCTGGTTAACCGCGGCATCCTGCTCGACGTGGCCCGTTTTGTCCAGGGTGACTCGAGACCGCTGGACGCTACTAAGGAGATTACAGCGGACCTTCTGGAGCGGACGGCGAAGCACCAGGGTGTCAAGCTGAAGAAGGGCGACACCGTGTTCATTCGCACCGGCTATGGCCCGCTCTTCAAGTCCAATCCCAAGGTTTATGCGGACCCGAACGCTTCACCCGGGCCCAGCGTCGGTGGCGCGAAATTCCTGATCGACCACGGCGCGCGCGTGGTCGGCGACGATACGCTGACCTTCGAGATGCGGCCGCCCGTCGTGACGTCGCCGACTTTCCAGGTGTTCCCCGTGCACATGCTGCTGATCCCCGATTCCGGGATTTACATCATCGAGAACCTGAACCTCGAGGAGCTGGCGGAGGCGAAGGCATATGAATTCGTCGTGGTCGTCCCGCCTTTGAAGATTCTCGGCGGCACGGGCTCCGCGCTGCGCGTTTTCGCGCTCGTTCCGCGCGACAATTAACAGTCAATCGAGCGGTACGACACCCGGCAAGTCCTCAAGCCGCCTTCTTGCCGGGTCCGCCGCCGACATGACCAACGCGCAGGTGGCCTACGACTACGTGCTGCAGGTGTGGGTGTAGCGGCCGGCATCCGGCGTATCATTCCAACCGACCCAGCAGACCCGCTCAGAGGAGGAGACAGCATGATCCGCTTCGCACCCAGACTCGCACTCGCCGCGGCGCTCGCCGCAATTTCGGGGGTCTCCTGCGCACAGGAAATAACGCTGCGCCTGGTCAGCGCTTTCCCCGAGAACCAGTTCTACGTGAAGCGCACGCTCGACTGGATCGCCGACGTCAACAAGGACGGCAAGGGCGTCCTGCAGATCAACTTCATCGGCGGGCCGAAGGCGATCCCGACCTTCGAAGTCGGCAAGGCGGTGCAGACCGGCGTGGTGGACATCGGCTTCAGCACCGGCGCCTTCTACACCAACGTGATGCCCGAGGCGGACATCCTCAAGCTCTCGGAGACCAGCGCCGCGGACCAGCGCAAGAACGGCGGATTCGACCTGATCAACAAGATCTGGGCCGAGAAGGGCAACATGCGCTATCTCGCCAAGGTCGTCGAGTTCACGCCCTTCCATATCTATCTCAACAAGAAGATCGACAAACCCGACCTCACCGGACTGAAGATCCGCATCACGCCGGTGTACCGCGAGTTCTTCCAGTCGATGAACGCGCAGGTCATGACCACCGCACCCGGCGAGGTCTACACCGCGCTCGAGCGCGGCGTGATCGACGGCTACGGCTGGCCGATCCACGCGCTCTTCGACCTGAACTGGCAGGAGAAGACCAGGTACCGCGTCGACCCGGGCTTCTACAACGCCGAGGTGGCGCTGATCATCAACCTCGACAAGTACAAGTCCCTGACGCCGGCGCAGCGCGACTACCTCGAGCGCAAGGCCCAAGCCTACGAGGCACAGAACGACTTCTGGAAGTCCTACAACCAGCAGGAGGCCAAGCGCCAGGCCGACGCCGGCATACAGGTGATCACTTTCGACGGGGCGACCAACAAGGCGTTCGTCGAGAAGGCGAAGGAGGTCGGCTGGGCGAACGCCATCAAGGCAAGCCCGGTATACGGCCCGCAGCTGCAGAAGGTGCTCGCGAAATAGCCATGGACCGGCTCGAGGCGGCGTACGGAAGGCTCCTCGAGGGGTTCGCTCTCGCCGCCTGCGCGCTGGTGCTCGGCATGACGCTGATGATCTGCGCCGATGTGCTGCTACGCAACGTGCGCATCCTCCCGGGCGTCGCCGGGCTCGAGTGGAGCAACGAGATCTCGGAAGGCGCGCTCTACCTCATCACCATGCTTACCGCGCCGTGGCTGCTTCGGCGCGGGCAGCACATCCGGGTGGACATCATCCTGCGCGCAGTGCCGAATCGGGTCGGCTGGTCCTTCGAGTGGGTGGTGGACATCCTGGGTCTCGCCTCCTGCCTCTTCATCACCTACTACGGCGCCCGCGCCGCGATCGCCAGCTTCAAGGCGGGCTCGGTGTCCATCAAGACGCTGGTGACGCCGGAGTGGTGGCTGCTCAGCGTGCTGCCGGTAGCTTTCCTCGCACTGTCCGTCGAGATGCTGTTCCGCATGCGCCGCCTGGCACTCGCCGAGCGCGCGCCGCGCGACGACGCGGTCTCGACCGGATAGAGCCATGCCATGGGACGCGGCGGCATGGCTGATGCTGGGCGGCTCGACGGCGCTGCTGTTCCTCGGCCTGCCGGTGGCGTTCTCGTTCCTGGTGATCAACCTGCTGGGCGCGTGGCTGTTCCTTGGCGGCGAGGCGGGACTGGTCCAGTTTGCCCGCAACTCCGTCGGGTCGGTCGCGAGCTTTTCGCTCACTCCCATCCCGCTCTTCATCCTCATGGGCGAAGTGCTGTTCCACACGGGGCTCGCCGTGAAAGTGATCGACGGCGTCGAGCACCTGATCCGCCGGGTTCCGGGACGGCTCGCGGTGGTCGCGGTGGTCGCGGGCACGGTGTTCTCGGCGATCTCGGGCTCGACCATCGCGACTACCGCGATGCTCGGGAGCCTGATGCTGCCGGTGATGCTCGCGCGCGGGTATCACCCGACCATGGCGACTGGCCCGCTGATGGCGATCGGCGCGGTCGATATGCTGATCCCGCCCTCGGCGCTGACCGTGCTGCTGGGCAGCCTCTCGGGAATCTCGATCGCCAAGCTCCTGATCGGCGGCATCGTGCCGGGCCTGATCCTGAGCCTCGCTTTCGTCGTATACATCGTGGTGCGCGTGAAGATGAATCCGTCGCTCGCGCCGGCCGCGAGCTTCACCGAGTACCGCGGCTGGGAGAAATTCCGCCCCTTGGTCCAGTACGTGGTGCCGCTGGTCTCGATTTTCGTCATCGTGGTCGCCTCGATGTCCGCCGGCTGGGCGACGCCGACGGAATCCGCTGCGATCGGCGCACTGTTCACGATCCTGCTCGCCGCCGCCTACCGGGCGCTTACCTTGCAGAATCTGGTGCTCGCGCTGCGCGGCACCGCGAGCATCTCGGGAATGATCCTCTTCATCATCGTCGGCGCGACGACCTTCTCGCAGATCCTGTCCTTTTCCGGAGCGAGCAACGGCATGGTAGAGATCATCGCCACGCTCGGCCTGCCGCCGCTTGCGCTGATCGCCGCGATGATGCTCGTGCTGATCTTCCTCGGCCTCTTCGTCGAGCAGGTGAGCATGATGATGATCACCCTGCCGATCTTCATGCCGCTCGTGCAGAAATTAGGTATCGACACGGTGTGGTTCGGCGTGATGTTCCTGATCTGCATGCAGTTGGGGCTCCTGTTGCCGCCGCACGGCCTCCTTCTCATGACCATGAAAGGCGTGTCGCCTCCCCAGGTCACGATGGGCCATATCTTCCGCGCGGTGATCCCCTACATCGCCATGAGCCTGCTCGTATTGGCGCTCGTGTTCTTCGTGCCCGCGGTCGCGGTGTGGCTGCCGCGGGCGCTGATCTAGCCGGGGAATAGCCATGGAACGCTCATTCAAGAAGGAAGTCGAGCTGCTCAGGCTCGGGGCGGGCCAGACCTTCCACGGCGAAGGCATCCTCGCCGTGACCAAGGCGCTCTTGCAGTCGGGCGTCTCCTACGTCGGCGGCTACCAGGGCGCGCCGATCTCGCACATGATGGACGTCCTGAACGACGCCCGCGACATTATGGGCGACCTCGGTATTCATATCGAAACGAACGCATCGGAGGCGGGCGCCGCGGCGATGCTCGGAGCGTCGATCAACTACCCCTTGCGCGGCGCGGTGGCATGGAAGTCGACGGTGGGCACTAACGTCGCCTCGGATGCCCTTTCAAATCTGTCGTCGGCGGGCGTGCGCGGCGGAGCGCTTATCGTGATCGGCGAGGACTACGGCGAGGGCGCCTCGATCATACAGGAGCGCAGCCACGCGTTCGCGATGAAGTCGCAGATCTGGCTGCTCGATCCCCGTCCCGACCTGCCCGCCATCGTCAGGATGGTCGAGAAGGGCTTCGAGCTCTCGGAGGCCTCGAACACGCCGGTGATGCTCGAGCTGCGCATCCGCGCCTGCCACCTGCACGGCTCGTTCGCCACGCGCGATAACCGGGCGGCGGAGTTCTCGCGCAAGAACCCCCTCGAAAACTCCAACTTCGACTTCGGCCGTATCCCGCTTCCGCCTGCGACCTATGCGCAGGAAAAGGTCAAGATCGAGACGCGCTGGCCGGCGGCGGTGAAGTTCATCCGCGAGAACAAGCTGAACGAAGTCTTCGACGGTCGCATCGACAAGATAGGCATCATCACCCAGGGCGGCATGTACAACGCCGCGGTGCGCGCGCTGCAGCAGCTCGGGCTCGCCGACGTATTCGGGAACTCGCAGGTTCCGATTTACGCCCTGAACGTCACCTACCCGCTCGTTCCGGAGGAGGTGAACGCTTTTTGCGCCGGCAAGCACGCCGTCCTGATGGTCGAGGAAGGCCAGCCGGCCTATCTCGAGGACGCGCTGCACGCGATACTGCGCAAGGCCGACCTGCAAACCAAAGTCCACGGCAAGGACGTGCTTCCGATGGCCGGCGAATACACCGGCGAAGTCGTGCTCTCAGGCGTCGCCAAGTGGCTCGAGGCCGTTGCGCCCCATATCGAGAAGGCGGGAGTCGATCCCGCCGCCGTGCGCCAGGCCTTCGAGCGGCTGACCGCGCCGAAGAAGCGCGCGGCCGAGCTGCTCGGCACGGTGCCCGCCCGGCCGCCGGGATTCTGCGTCGGCTGCCCGGAGCGGCCGGTGTTCTCGGCGATGAAGCTGATCGAGCG
>DASPXL010000023.1:0-3945 GCA_035637375.1 Burkholderiales bacterium | reverse complement strand
CGTTCCCGCGAGGCCGAGCAGCACGCCGAGCGCGAACGATCCCGTCGCCTGGTAGAGGGTGGTCGCTAAATAGGCTCCGACCATGTAGAACGAGCCGTGCGCGAGGTTCACCAGGTTCATGATGCCGAAGACGAGCGTGAGGCCCGCCGCCATCAAGAACAGCATCACCCCGAGCTGCAGCCCGTTGAGAGTCTGCTCCAGGACGAGGACGATATTCATGCGAAAAGCAAAAGGGGCGCGGTCAGCCCGCGCCCCCGTATCGTTGCAGAAGGGCCGCTGCCGCTACCACCTCATCCCGCATTCCTTGATGTAGGAGTCCCTGTGGTTGGTGAACACCGTCTTCTGGATCTCCATCACCGGATCGTCACCGGGTGTCGGCCCCGCTACTGCCTTGAGCAGGTAGAAGTTCTGGATCGGGAAGTGGTTGGTGTTGTAGGTGAACTTGCCGCGAGTGGAAGCGAAATTCGCCTTGCGCATCGCCGCGATCATGCCCCTCTTGTCGGCGAGATTGCCCTTGACGGCGCGCACCGCCGAATCGATCAGCATGATGCCGTCGTAGCTCTGCGCTCCGTAGAACACCGGCATCTTGCCGTATTTCTTGCGGAAGTCGGAGACGTACTTCTGGTTCGCCGGGTTCTTCAGGTCCGGGCTCCAATAGCGGGTCTCGTACTGGCCGAGAGCGGCGTGCTTCACCGCCGGGATCGAGATCTCGTCCACTGTATACACCGAGTAAAGCGGGAACTGCCCGCGAAGCCCCGCCTCGGAGTACTGCCTGAGGAACGAGATGCCCATACCGCCGGGATAGAAAACAAACACGGCCTTCGGGCTCTTCGAACGCAGCTGGGAGAGCTCCGCCTGGTAATCGGTCTGCCCGAGCCGCGTATAGACCTCGTCGACGATGCGACCCTTGTAGGAGCGCTTGAACCCGTTCACCATGTCCTTGCCCGCAGCGTAGTTCGGCGCCATGACGTACACGTCGGTGATGCCCTGGTCCTGCATCACCTTGCCCATCGCCTCGGGCGTATCGTCGTTCTGCCAGGAAGTGGTGAAGAACAGCTCGTTGCACATCTTCCCGGCGAGCTCGTGCGGGCCGGCGTTGGTCCCGATCATGAACGTGCCCGCCTCGGTAACGGTCGGCGCGACCGCGAGCATGACGTTCGACCAGATGATGCCGGACACGAAGTGGACCTGGTGTTTTTTCAGCATTTCGTCCGCGACCTGCTTGCCGACGTCGGGCTTGACCTGGTCGTCCCCGTAGATCACCTCGACCTCGAGCCCGCCGACCTTGCGCCCGAGGTGATCGAGCGCGAGCTCCACCGAGTTCCTCATGTGCTCGCCGATCACTCCCTGGGGCCCCGACAGCGTGGTGATGAAGCCGATCTTCACCTTCTGCTGCGCGGTCGCGGGCGCGGCCGCGACGAGCGCCGCAGTGATGCCGATGATCAGGGTCCTTAGCGTCTTGTTCCTCATGTTCGTTCCCTCCGCTTTTTTGAACACGTTCCGCGCGTTGAGCGGCGCACTTCGCGTCCGCTCCAACGCGCGGAGTTAAAGCGGCGCTTCGCGTCCGCTTTAACCTTCATTCTACGAGAACCGGCCCCTGATACGCCAACCCGGCCTCGATCGCGAGTCCCGCCGAGAGAACGCGCTCGTCCTCGCCGGAGAAGCCTGCCACCATCAGTCCGACGGGCGCCTCCCGGGCGGGATGGACCGGCACCGTGAGCGCGCAGCCGTCCAGGAAGTTGATCAGGTAGGTGTTGCGCAGCATGTTGCCGTTTGCCAGACGGAAATTCTCCGCGCTGCGCTCCAGAGGCTCCATCGGAGGGGCGATTCGCGGCACCGTCGGCATGACCAGGACGTCGACGTCGTAGTTCGCGCGGGTGAAACGCCGGGCGAGGCGGGCGCGGGTCGCGAGCAGCTCGATGTAATCAGCGGCCAGGACGGATCCGCCGCGCACGATCCGCTCCAGCACCCGCGGGTCGAACTCCTGCTCGCGGTCTATCCATCTGCGGTGTATCGCGTAGGCCTCGGGCGGGGAAATCCCGCCGCCGACATTGGCCTTCGCCGCCTCGTCGAACTCCGGCACCGCGAGCTCCACGGGCTTCGCTCCGCGGCGCGCGAGGCGCTCGATCGCCGATTCGAAAGCATGCATGACCTCGATGTCGAGGTCCTCGAGCATGTAGTTCTTCGGAATACCCAGGCGCAGCCCGGGCAGGGCCGCGGCCGCGAGCGGCCGCGGCTCCTCGCCCGCCAGGATCTGGAACACCGTCGCGCAGCAGGCGGCGGTGGGCGCGAGCGGCCCGATCGAATCGAGCGTGGTGGAAAGCGGGAACGCCCCCTCGAGCGGAACGCGCGCCCGAGTCGGCTTGAAGCCCGCGATGCCGCACAGCGCCGCCGGGATCCGCACCGAGCCGCCGGTATCGGTGCCCAGGGCGAATGCCGCCATGCCGTCGGCGACCGACACCGCGGCGCCCGAGGACGATCCGCCCGGAATCCTGCGCCTCGCGCGGTCGTAGGGATTGGTGGGAGTGCCGTAATGCGGGTTGATGCCGACCCCGGAGAACGCGAACTCGGTCATGTTGCTGCGGCCGATGACCACCGCGCCGGCTGAGCGCAGCCGCGCGACCGCGACTGCGTCCGCGGTCGCGGGGGCCGCGTCGCGCAGAATTTTCGAACCTGCGGTGGTCACGTCACCGGCGATGTCGAAAAGATCCTTGATCGAGACCGGCAGCCCGGCGAGCGCAGACGGCACCACGCCCTCCTTGCGCAGCCGGTCGGAGACATCGGCCGCGAGAAGCGCGCCTTGCGCGTGCACCTTGGTGAAAGCGCGTCCGCCCTCGCCGCCCGCGTCGGCGATGCGCGCGAGCGCCGCCTCGACGAGCTTTCGGCTCGTGGTTTTGCCTTCGGCGAGATCGCGAGCGAGCGCCGCGATCGGACGGACAAGCGCTTCAGCCATGCTTCATTCCGGAATTTCCAAACATTTAACCGGCAAAGTCCGCGCCGGCGAGTTTCCCCGCTGGGCTCTTATAACGAGTCTCGTATGAACTCCGACGCCGCGCCTTAGCGCTTCGTGCTTTCGTCGTAGTAATGCATCTCCAGCAGCAGACACCCGGTTTCCGACTTGAACGGCCCGTGCGGCGTGCCGGGCGGGCGGCACGCGTAGGTGCTGGGACCGAAGCGGGTGCCGCCTTTGCCGTTCCTGTCGTTGCCGACGATCAGGTCGCCCGAGACGAGATACACCTCCTCCCAGTAATCGTGCACGAAGGGCTCGGTAGTATGCACGCCCGGGGCGAACCGCAGGTGACGCGTGCGGAAGCCGCGCTTGGCCTTCTCGTCGAGGAACCCGGCGAGCACCTGCTGCTCGATCCCCTCCGGATAGCCGGGCAGCTTTTCCCAGCCCTTGTTCAGGTCCACCTTGTAGAACTCCTTGTGCTCTTTCCGGATAGTCATGGGGTCTCTCCTTGCGCCACCGCGTCCCGACTATTTTACAGAGCCTTGAACTCCTCCAGCCCGAAAGATCTATGGTTCGGCGTATTCCTTTGCATTCTGTTTGTCGTCGGGGTAGATTTCTCCTACGCGGCAGATAACGGAGGAAGCGATGTCAAAGTTCGTGATTTCCCCTCACTTCAGGCTGCAGGAATGGGTCGCCGAGGAGAAGGGCTATTTCAAGGCCGAAGGCCTCGATTACGAGTTCCGCGACAACTACGGCCCCGGCGACGCGGCGAAAAGCACGCGACGCCGAACAGGATCGGCGCCTACCAGAGCATCGAGGAGGGGCGCGCCTGCGACGTGAGCGGCGCCTGCCATTGGACGGTGAACGTCGCCGCCTCCACCGGCCACGGCAAGCTCTACGCCGACGCCTACTCGGTCGCGCCCTGCGGCGTGTTCGTGCCGCCGGAATCCGGCATCAAGCACCCGAGCGAGCTGAAGGGCGTGCCGATCTCGGTC
>DASPXL010000022.1:0-6944 GCA_035637375.1 Burkholderiales bacterium | reverse complement strand
TGGACGGTGAACGTCGCCGCCTCCACCGGCCACGGCAAGCTCTACGCCGACGCCTACTCGGTCGCGCCCTGCGGCGTGTTCGTGCCGCCGGAATCCGGCATCAAGCACCCGAGCGAGCTGAAGGGCGTGCCGATCTCGGTCGGCTACCAGTCGGGCAGCCACTACTCGACGATCCAGGGGCTCGAGCAGTACATGGGCCTCGACGACATCAAGCTTTCCTTCGCCGACGGTCTTTTGTTCAGCCGGCTGGAGAAGCTGATCGACCGCAAGGTACCGGCCGCGTCGCTCTTCAGCGGACCCTATTATTTCCTCGAGCAGCTCGGCTTCCGCAAAGTCATCGACACCACGTTCATGATGGCGATGTCGATCTCAGGCAACCCCGACGCCGAGGACTTGAAGAAGTACTTCAGTGCGCTGCGGCGCGCCCAGCGGGATATCGACCTGCGTCCGGAGCTCTACACGCATCATTACAAGAAGGAATTCCCCGCGCGTTTTCTCGATCAGATGGACACCCGCCGCTGGGGCCCGGGCGAGCGCATCGTCTTCGAGCCCTACACCAAGGAAGTGTTCGAGGAATCCTTCCGCTGGATCGCCGAGCGCCGCATCTTCCCCGAGGGCGACATGGGTGCGGGCAAGTACGAAGACTCGGTCATCTCGCTCGCGGCGTAGATAACTCCACCCTCACCCCTTACCCTCTCCCGCAAGGCGGGAGAGGGAGGCGAGCACCGCGAGCGGGTGAGAGCTCTACGCGGCTTCGAAATTCATCCCGAAGGCCTCCGGCGGCTTCGGACCCCAGACGTAAAGCGAATCCTCCGCCGGGTAGTTCGTCGGTTTCCAGTTAGCATCGGCCGGGATGTAATCGATATCGCAAAAGTACTCGGCCATGCTGTCCCACGGATCTCGGATGTAGTGGAAGAAGTTCGAGCCGATGACGTGCCGGCCGAGGCCCCAGCCGTCCTTGTAGCCCTTGTCGAGCAGCCGGCAGGCGCCCATGCCGATCTCGTCGACGTTGCAGACCTCGAAGCTCGCGTGGTGGAAGCCCGGCCGGTCCGACTTGATGAAGCCGAAGATGTGATGATCGCTCCCTCCGTGCCCGCGCATAAAGGCGACGATGTCCTGCGCGCGGTCGGAGAGCTGCAAGCCCACCACCCGCGTATAGAAATCCACGACCTTTTCCATCTGCGGCGTGAAGCGCAGCGTATGGCCGAGACGCGTCGGCCGCACCGGGATGTCGCGCTTCGGATAACCGGGTACGCCCGCGCGGTTGAGGTGTCCGGGATTGTTGATCTTCCACTCCGGCGCCGAGCGCCACGGCTTGGGCTCGCCCGCGCGCACGTTGACCAGCAGCCCGTCGGGATCTCGGAACCAGATGCCCTCCCCCGGCGTTTCCTTCGGCGCGTCAACGAGCTTCGTTCCGTTTTTCTCGAGGCGTTTCTTCAACCCTTGCAGGTCCTCCGCGCGCGCTGTGAAGCAGACGTGATGCTGGTGTTTTCTCTTTCCTTCGACCAGCACCACCTGGTCCTGGTCGCGTCCCTGGCAGCGCATGACGACGCGCGCGCCGTCCTCGCGCGGCTCGAGCCCGAAGTCCTTGTAGAAGTCCCGCCCTCTCGCGGGGTCGGGCACCGCCAGCGCGATGTGGTGCAGGGAACGTATCGTCATGGTCGCATCTCCTCGGCGGGCATTCGGGGCCGCGGCTGAAATCCTCGGCTGCGTCCCCGATTGTAGCGCCAAGATGCCATGGCTTCCCGCTAGGGGTGCTTCGCGAGCGCGCGCCTTCCTCCCCGGACTCCGGAGGCCGCGATGACATCGGCGAGGGCCGCGTGGTTTTGCGGCGCCATGACGTGCACGCCGGCGACCCCGGGCGTCTCGGCGAGCTCGCGCATGAGCTCGATGCAGATTTTCATTCCTTCGGATCTCGGGTCGGCGGAGCGCTCGAGCCGCGTGACGATGCCCTCCGGGATCAGCGTCCCGTACAGCTTTTCCTTCATCCACCGGGCCGAGCGCACCGAAGGGACCGGAGCGACGCCGATCAGGACCGGCAGCCGCTGCGCGATCCCCAGATCGAGCAGCCGCGCCGCATAGCGGCGCACCACGCCGGCATCCATGCAGAACTGGGTCTGGATGAAATCGGCGCCCGCCTCCAATTTGGAGAGCAGCCCGTCGGGACGCCAGCCGGCGGGCGGATCGACCGGGATTTCCGCCGCGCCGAGGACGAATTTCACGGCGCCTTTGATCTCGGTCCCCGTAGGCAGCCGATGCTCCGAGCGCATCCGGTGCGCCATCGCGAGCAAGCCCGTGGTATCGAGATCGAAAACCGCTTTGGTGTCCGGCTGATCGCCCGTCTTCGGATCGTCCCCGCGCAACGCGAGCACGTTCCGGATGCCGAGCGCCGCGGCGCCGAGCAGCTCGCTCTGCAGCGCAATCCGGTTGCGGTCGCGGCAGGTGAGCTGCAGGATCGGCTCGATGCCGTTTCGCACGAGAAAGTGCGAAGCGGCGAGGCTGGACATATGCGCCCGGGAGCCCGCCCCGTCGGTCACGTTGACCGCGGTCACGAGGCCGCGCAGCGCGAGCGCCCGGTCGATGAATTCGGCGGGATCGCTCGCAACCGGCGGTGTAAGCTCGGCGGTGACCACGAAGCGCCCGCCGCGCAGTTGTCTTTGCAGTTCGCTTGCGGCGTCAGTCGACGACTCTTCCTTCGTGGCCAAATCCATGTCCGGCTCCGGTCGCAGGCGCGAGTTTAGCACGCCGCGCCGGGCCGCCCGGCGCGTCCGGCGGCTCTCGCCGCGTCGACTCGCGCCATGAAATCGGGCGCCACCAGCCGAAGCCGGTCGTCGGTCATGCGGCCGCTGCGCGTCATATAGTCGTAGGCGAGCCGCCAGGGTTCCTCGCGCATCTTTTCCGGAAAGCGCTCGTACCAGTAAGAGCTCGCGTTCGCGGCGGCGAGCAGCTTCTCGACGATCGGGCGCCGCTCGCCCTCGAAAGCCGCCAGCGCCCGCGGCACGTCCTCTCCCGCTTCGCCGAACGCCCGGTCGAGCGCGATCGCGTCCTCGAGCGCGAGCCGCGTGCCCGAGCCGATCGAGAAGTGCACCGTGCGCAGCGCGTCGCCGATCAGGACGCAGTTTCCCGAGGACCAGCGCCGGTTGGAAAGGAGCGAGAACCGGCGCCACACCGATTTGTTCGAGACGAGCGCGTGCCCGCCGAGATCCGGCGCGAACACGCGCTCGCAGTAGGCGCGCGCCTCGGCGTCGGACACCCGGTCGAGCCCGGCCTTCTTCCAGGTAAGCGCGTCGCACTCGACGACGAAGGTGCTCATCGAAGGCGAATGGCGGTAGTGGTGCGCGACAAAAGCGCCGTCCGCGTTCTCGCGAAACGTCAGCGTCAGGCACTCGAACACCTGGCGGGTCCCGTACCAGGCGAAGCGATTGGTGAGCAGCTCGATCGCCGGCTCGAACTGCGCCGCCATCGAGCCGCGGACGATCGAATTCGCTCCGTCGGCGCCGACGACGAGGTCGGCGCCCGCCGCTTCGGCTAGCGACGCGAACGCGCGCCCGTACTCGAGCTTCACGCCGGCGTCGCGGCAGAGCCCCTGCAGGACCTCGAGGAGCGCCAGCCGCCCGATCGCGGAGAAGCCGCTGCCGTCGATGTCCACGCGCTCGTCCCGATGGACGATGCGCTGGATCGGCCAGGCTTGCATCGCCGCGGTGAGCACGCGCAGCAATTCCGGCTCGTCGCGCTCGAGGAACCCGAGTGCCCCTTCGGAGAAAACGACGCCGAACCCGTAGGTCGCGTTCGCGGGGTTCTGCTCGATCAGCTCTATCCGCCACGCCGGGCGGCGGCGCTTGGCGAGGAGCGAAAAAAGCAGGCCGGCCGGGCCTGCGCCGACTACGGTAACGCGCACGGAGCGGCCTTGTCGATACTCGGCGAGGAGCCGTCAAGATTCAGCGACAGGGACCCGCCGCCATCCGCCATGACTGCGTCATATTTCATGCTTCGGTGCATATTTCATGCTTCGGTGCATATTTCATCGACAAACCGCCGTCTAAGTCGCAGATTAGACACATGCCAGTCCTCAGAGCGTGCACCAAGCACTCCGTGGATACCGCAACGCGCCAAGCGCGCCCGATCGCCATCCCTCGCCTGGTTCGCTACGCCGGGAAGGTGGTATTCCTCGCGGCGGCCTATTTTGCCGCAGCCAAACTCGCCCTGCTCGCCGCGATCCCTCCGGGCTACGCGACCGCAGTGTGGCCGCCTTCGGGCATCGCACTGGCGGCCGTGCTGCTCCTCGGCAACCGCGTGTGGCCGGGAGTCTGGCTCGGCGCCGCGCTCGTCAACCTCACGGTCCAATCATCGCTCGCGGCGGCCCTGCTGATGGGCACCGGCAATACGCTCGAAGCGCTCGCCGGCGCGGCGCTGGTGCGCCGTTACCTCGGCGTGCCGTGCAACTTCGAGCGGGGCGAGGACGTCGTCGAGTTCATCGCGATCGCCGCGCTGAGCTCCGCGATCGCGGCGAGCGTCGCGGCGGCGCCGCTCGCGCTGGTGCATTCGCTGTCGTCGCAGGCCCTGCTGTGGAACTGGTGGACATGGTGGCAGGGCGACGTCATGGGCATCGTCATCGTTGCGCCGGTGATCCTGAGCTGGTCGGTTCGCGGCGAGACGCGCTGGCCGCGGTGGAAGATCGTCGAGGGCGCGTGCCTGGCCGGCAGCATGCTCGCCATCGCCTATACGATCTTCAGCGACCGCTTGGCCGAATACCTGCCCTCCCTGCCGCTCACCTTCGCGATCCTGCCGTTCGTCATCTGGGCGGCGCTGCGCTTCCGGCAGCGCGAGGTGGCCACGGTGAACGTCTTTGTGTGCGCGATCGCCGTGTGGTTTACGCTCGAGGGCCGCGGCCCGTTCGCGTCGGCGCCCTTGAATACGTCGCTGCTTTTGCTGCTCGCGTTCATGAGCACCGTGGTGACCACGGGCCTGGTGCTCAGCGCCGTGGTCGGGGAGCGCGCCCGCGCCATCGAGGCGCTCAAGCGGGCCTTGCAGAACCTGAAGGAGGAAACGATCCGGGATCCCCTGACCGGCCTCTATAACCGGCGCTTCCTGGGAGATTATCTGCCGCGCGAGTTGATCCGCGCCAGGCGCGAACGGGGCCGGGTCGCGCTGATCATGATCGACCTCGACCGCTTCAAGCAGGTCAACGACACCGCCGGGCACGCCGCCGGCGACCTGGTCCTCATGGAGATCGCCACGCTGCTGAAGCGCCATATCCGCGGCAGCGACATCGCCTGCCGCTACGGGGGCGAGGAGTTCACGCTGGTGCTGCCCAAAGCCACCCCCGAGAGCGCGCATCGCAAGGCCGAGGCAATCTGCTCGGCCATACGGGAAGACCGCGACAAGCTGCTGGAGGTCACCGCGTCCCTCGGGGTCGCGTTCTTCCCCGACCACGCGGCGGACGCGGAGTCCCTGCTGCGCGCGGCGGACGAGGCCCTGTACGAAGCGAAGCGCAAGGGGCGCAACCGGGTCAGGATTTTCGCCGATGCCGCAGCCAAGCCCGCCGCCATTCGGGCCGTGGGCGTCAAGTACGCACGCGGTTGAACCGGCGCTTGCGCCGTGCCCGCGCTTGCTTCGCGGCGCGCATGCTCCTAGCATATAGCCCGCGGCCCATCCACATCGGGCCGATCTCAAAAGGGGAGTTTCCATGGGACCTGATATTCATCCGAACTACTGGGCGATTCTCGTCGCGGTGGCTGCCACGATGGTGCTCGGCTTTCTCTGGTACGGACCGATCTTCGGCAAGGCGTGGATGAAGGAGATGGGCATACCGGCCGGCAGCAAGCCTGACCCGAAAGTCATGCGGCGCGGCTTGATCCTCATGCTGATCGGCTCGTTCCTCACCGCGTTCGTGCTCGCGTACACCGGCGAGGTATGGCGGCCGTCCGTGTGGAAGGCCGGAGCCGATCGCTCGGCTGCGTTCTACGGCTTTTCCACCGGCTTTTGGACCTGGATCGGCTTCTACGTGCCGCTCCTTCTCGGCGCCGTCGCCTGGGAAAACAAGTCCTGGAAGCTGTTCGGCATCAACGCCGCCTACTCTTTCGTCATGCTTCAGCTGGTCGCGATGATCCTCGCGTTCTGGCGCTGAAAGCGCCCCGCCGCTACTGCCGGGTAAAATCCAGCCGCTCCTCGAGAAGCACGCCGAAGAGCCTGATCGGCTCGCGGCGCGGAATCTCGAGCCGCGGAAGCTCTTCGGCCTCGAGGGTGACGCCCATCTCGACGGCGAGGTCCAGCAGCGTCTCCGAGAGCACGAACTCCCCCGCCCGGGCGCGGTGAAGCAGGCGGTTGGCGACGCTCACGCAATCGCCGAACACGAAGAGCTGCTCGGGCGTGGGGCTGTTCTCCGCGAAACCGACCACGGCGTCCCCGCAGTGCAGGCCCATCGACACTGCGGCGTGGATGCCGAAGTCGCGCTGCCAGGCCTCCGCGAGGGTGCCGAACCGGGCGTGGATTTCCTGCGCGGCCTCCACGGCGTGCTGCGCGTCGTCCCG
Organism: Burkholderiales bacterium; assembly: GCA_035637375.1. Lineage (GTDB taxonomy): Bacteria > Pseudomonadota > Gammaproteobacteria > Burkholderiales > SG8-39 > VBDM01. Next base: position 414 of record DASPXL010000022.1, on the reverse strand, counting down.
GCCGGTGAAGGTCGCCATCATGGTGTCGCTGAGGATGTCCACCACCGCGCCTTTGTGGCCCTCGACCGCCTCCGCGACCAGCGCGACGAACTCGCCGACGCGCGCGAGCACCACGCCGGGCTCGAGCATGTCCGACATGCCGGTGAAGCCGCGCGTCTCGGCGAACAGGATCACCATCGGCGAGCGTTCAGGCTTGTCGACTTCCGATTTTTTTGCCGCCATCTTGTATCCTCTTCTCTTTTCCCCGGCCGCGGCACTCGGAACCGCCATCGGTCAGCGCCGCGCGCTTTCCTCGAACCGCGCGTAGGGACCGGTTGCGTACACGATTCTCCCGCCGAGCATGGTGAGCAGCGACTCGATCGCCCCGATCTCCTCGATCGGCGCCTTCATGTAGTCCTTCGAGAGCACGGCGAG
>DASPXL010000021.1:0-3022 GCA_035637375.1 Burkholderiales bacterium | reverse complement strand
AGGATGCGGATAAGGTCCCCGCGCACGGTGCAGCACACGCAGCCGTTGTTCATCTCGATGATCTGCTCGCCGGTCCCGTTCAGCAGGATGTCGTTGTCCACGCCCGCCTCGCCGAGCTCGTTCTCGATCACGGCGATGCGCCGGCCGTGCCGCTCCTTGAGGACGCGGTTGATGAGCGTCGTCTTGCCGCTCCCCAGGAAGCCGGTGAGTATGGTCACCGGAACCATGCTTTGCTGTTCCGCCAACCCGTTCTCCTTGTGCCTTGCGCAGGACAGTCCCGTTTGAGCGCTTCCGGGGGCAAAAAGTTTGCTCGAGACCCCGGAAAAAAGGGCGCATTACAGCACGCCCGGCATTACAACGCAACCTCCCCGGCGGGGATTCGACGATAGGCCCTCTATCATGTATACAGGTTCTCAGCGCCGCTCGAGGAGCAGCCCCTTCAGGTACTCCCCTTCCGGAAACTCGACCAGCACCGGGTGGTCCGGCGCGGCGGAAAAGCGCTCCCGCAGCACGAGCGACGCGCCGGCGTCGGCGGCGGCGCCGGCGACGATCTTCTGGAAGAGCTCCGGCGACACGCCCCCCGAGCAGGAAAAAGTCGCAAGCAGCCCGCCGGGCCGAAGGAGCTTCAGCGCGTTCAGGTTGATGTCCTTGTAGCCGCGCGCGGCGCGCGCGGAGTCCTTCGGGGTCGGCGCGAACTTGGGCGGGTCGAGCACCACCAGGTCGAATTGCCTGCCCTCGCGCTGCAGTCCGCGCAAGGCCTCGAACACGTCGGCTTGGAGCCACTCGGCACGGCCCGCCTCGAGCCCGTTGAGCGCGAGGTTGCGTTTTGCCATCGCGAGCGCGGGGGCCGAGGCGTCGACCGAGAGCACCGAGCGCGCGCCGCCGGAAAGCGCCGCAAGCGAGAAGGCGCCGGTGTAGCAGAAGCAGTTGAGCACCTCCCGGCCGGCCGCAAGAAGCCCGACGCGAGTGCGATTGTCGCGCTGGTCGAGATAAAACCCGGTCTTTTGCCCTGAAACGACATCGACCTCGTACTTGATTCCATGCTCGAGGATCCGGGTCGGCCCGTCGGGCTCCGCGCCTGACACGGCGCCGACGCGCGGGGCGAGGCCTTCCAGTTCCCGGCCCTCGGTGTCTGAGCGCTCGTACACCCTGGCGCAACCGGATATGTCGCGCAGGATCTCGATAAGAGGCTCGCGCCATCTTTCGCAGCCTGCCGAGACGATTTGCACGACCAGGACATCGGCGTAGCGGTCGGCGATCAGGCCCGGAAGGCCGTCGGATTCGCCGTGGACCAGGCGCAACGCATCGCTCGCCTGCGCCGGAATCGCGGCGCGACGAAGCGCGAGCGCCGCTTCGATCTTCTTTCTGAAGAGCTCCGGTCCCGGGACTTCGGCTTCGTCGAAGCTCCACACGCGTGCGCGGATCTGCGAGGCCGGGCTGAACGCCGCCCAGGCGAGGAAAGCGCCATCCGCCGCGCGGACCTCCACGTTGGCGCCGCTCTGCGGCGAGCCTTGCACCTTGCCGATCGCGCCGGAAAAGACCCAGGGGTGGCGCCGCAGAAGCGAGCGCTCGCGGCCGGGTTTGAGGGTGAGTCTGGGCGCGCTCATCGGGGACTCGCGAGCCTCCAGGATTTCAGACCCACCCGGCGAGCCCGAGAAGCCCCGCGGCGAAGAAGAGCCAGAGAGGATGGATCCTCGTGGTCAGAACGACGGCCGCCGTGACGGCCGTGATCGCGAAAGCGGCGACCGAACGAACGGCCGACAGCGTGATGAGATATCCGCCGGCGAGCATCAGTCCTACGGTCACCGGAACAAGGCCTGCTTCAACAGCGACGCGCCACGGCGCGTGGCGAAAGCGCCGCCAGATCTGCGAGACCCCGAAGGTGAGCAGGCACGAGGGCCCGCACACCGCCGCAGTCGCCACCAGGGCGCCGGCCAGTCCCGCGACTTTCCAGCCGATCAGGCTCACCACCAGGATGTTCGGGCCGGGCGAGGCCTGGGCAAGCGCAAACAGATCGGCGAACTGCGCGCCGCTCATCCAGCCGTGGACTTCCACGACGCTGCGGTGCATCTCGGGGAGCACCGTGACCGCCCCGCCGACCGCGAGCAGCGACAGGATGGAAAAATCGACGGCGAGCTGGGCGAGAGGCGCTTCGCTCACCTTGACCTCCAGAACGCCGCCGCCACGCCGAGCGGCGCAACCGCGAGCAACACGACGACCAGGGGCAGGCGCACCAGCGCGATGCCGACGAAAGTCGCCACGGCGAAGAGCGCCATCGCCGAGCGCAGGCGGCGGCTCGCCGCCATCTTCAAGCCCATGGCGACGACCAGACCCGCGGCCGCCGCGGAAACCCCGCGGAACAGGGCCGAAACCGCCGGAAGATGGCCGTACTGCGTATACAGCGCGCCGAGCGCGAGGACGATGACGAAGGGCGCGGCCATCAAGCCCGCGAACGCGGCAAGGGCGCCGCGGACCCCGTGATAGCGCGCGCCGACGCAGACGGCGATGTTGACGATGTTGGGACCGGGCAGGAGCTGGCACAGGCTCAGCACGTCGGTGAATTCTTCGGAGCTGAGCCAGCGGCGCTCCTCGACCAGCATCCTGCGGGCGAACGGCGTTACCCCGCCGAATCCCGAGACCGCGACCTGCGTGAATCGGAGGAAAAGCTCCCGCGGCCCCGGGATCGTCGATGGCGCTGCCTCGCTCACGGCTTCTTCGCCGGGATCGGCGATTTCTTCTTCGCCCTCGGATGAGCGGCGTCGTACGCCTTGGCGAGGTGCTGGAAGTCGAGATGGGTGTAAACCTGCGTCGTCGAGATGCTCGAATGGCCGAGCATTTCCTGAACGGCGCGGAGGTCCCCGGAGGACTGCAGCAGGTGCGTGGCGAAGGAGTGCCGCAGCATGTGCGGGTGCACGTGCTGCGGGAGCCCTGAGCGCCGGGCCCACCGCGAAAGCGAGTAGCGCACCGAGCTCGGGGCTATGCGCCTGCCGCGCGCGCCCAAGAAGAGCGCGGCTTCGCCGGG
>DASPXL010000020.1:0-4534 GCA_035637375.1 Burkholderiales bacterium | reverse complement strand
CCTCTTCAATTGTGGAGGCCCGTCACGAGCGTGGTGAGCAGCCCGCGTTCAACCGCGCTTTTTGTCCCAGACATAGCGCACGAAGCGCTGCCAGCGGCTCGGCTTCTGTGCGAGCTGGTTTTTCATCTTCTGCGCCTCGCGATCCCGCACGACCGATTTCCGCACCTGCTCGTGGATCTGACGCAACGTCAGGCCGCCGGGACCTTTCAGCTTGTCGGGATCGTTTTCAGTCATGTTGATCGAGGGGATAGCGAAGACCCCTATGTTAAACTCGAAGAGCGTTCGGGGCGAAAGATTTCCATGTCCGGCAATACCTTCGGTCTGCTCTACTGCGTGACTTCGTTCGGCGAGAGCCACGGCCCCGCCTATGGGGGCGTCGTTGACGGCTGCCCGCCGGGACTGGAGCTGGCGGAAAGCCACATCCAGAAGGAGCTCGACCGGAGGAAACCCGGCAGCTCGCGCCACGTGACGCAGCGCCAGGAGTCCGACCGCATCGAGATTCTTTCCGGCGTTTTCGAGGGCAGAACGACGGGCACCGCGATAGGCTTCCTCATCAGGAACGAAGACCAGCGCAGCAAGGATTACAGCGCGCTCGCCGACACTTTCCGGCCCGGCCACGCCGACTACACGTACTGGCAGAAGTACGGCCTGCGCGATTATCGCGGCGGGGGCAGGGCCTCGGCGCGTGAAACCACGATCCGCGTCGCCGCCGGCGCGATCGCCAAGAAGTGGCTGCGCGAGCGCTACGGCGTCGAAGTGCGCGGCCACCTCGCCCAGCTCGGGCCGAACAAGATCGCGTTCAAGTCCTGGGACAGCGTGGACGAGAACCCCTTTTTCTCGCCGGATCCGGCGGTCGTGCCGAAGCTCGAAACGTTCATGGACGAGCTGCGTGCGTCAGGCGATTCCTGCGGGGCGCGCGTGAACGTGGTGGCAAGCGCGGTACCGGTCGGCTGGGGCGAGCCGGTCTACGGCAGGCTCGACTCGGACATCGCTAGCGCGATGATGGGTATCAATGCGGTGAAAGGTGTCGAGATCGGCGCCGGTTTTGCAGCAATTGAACAGAAGGGCTCGGAGCACGGCGACGAGCTGACGCCGCAGGGCTTTCTCTCGAACAACGCCGGCGGAACGCTCGGCGGCATCTCGACCGGGCAGGATATCCTGGTGAGCATCGCGCTCAAGCCCACTTCCAGCATCCGTGTTCCGCGCCGCTCGATCGACCGCAAAGGCGAGCCGACGACGGTACGGACCACCGGACGCCACGACCCCTGCGTGGGCATCCGCGCGACGCCGATCGCCGAGGCGATGCTCGCCTGCGTGCTGATGGACCACGCGCTACGCCACCGCGCGCAATGCGGCGACGTCAAGCCGCCGATCAGGCCGATCCCCGGCAGAGCCAAGTAGCAAGTCCCGCCCCTACTGCGGCGGGAAAGCGTGCGCGTGGAGCAGCCGCAAGCCGATATCGTCGGTGCCGTCGGCGTCCTTCGGGTAGCGGTTCCACAGCGCGCCCGCTTCGGCGCGTTTGCCCTGCGCGAGATAGCCGGCCATGCCGGCCGCCATCAGGTACTTGCGGTGGCCGGTCGGAAGGTCGCTCGGTCTTGCGAGCAGCGCCTCGGCGAGCCGCGCCATTTCCGGCGCCGCTCGGTTTCCCACCGCCTTCATCAGATCGATCCACTGCTGCTCGTCCGGCGCCGCGAGCGAACTGCAGGCGCCGTGCTCGATCCGCTCCCAGACCGCTCCTGCCTCCTGGGCGGAAAGCATCGGGTTCAGCGTGCGCGCCAGCTGGTAGAGCGAGTGGAACCAGATGTCGGAGCGTCCCGGATCGCGGCACTCGATCACCCTCGCGCGCGTCAGCTCGAGGTCCTTCTGGAACTGGCGCGGGATCGCCACGGGCTGGGGCGGCGTCTGGAGCAGGAGAAAGTCCCTTGCATAGTGCGCGCGGCGCGTGAGCTCGAGGGCCTCGAGGTATTCCTCGCCGTCCACTTTCGACTCGACCGGCGGGTTTTTGGCGCGCCCTTCGAGGAGAGCAACGATCGGAACGCTGTAGCCGAGCAGACCGGTCAGCTCCTGCGCCGACGTGCTCAGAAAGCGGTGTTTAGCCGCGTGCAGGTCGAGGTAGGGATGGAAGTCGGAATTTACCGGAACCCCGTAGCTCAGGAACATCGGGGCAAGCGATTGCTTTCCCCCCAGCCGTCGGATCTCGATTTCCGAGACTGAATTCACGTGCACGCGGCGCAGCTCCCGGGCGACGCCGGGCATCGCGTTGACATCGGCGAGCGGGCGCCCGAGCGTCTGCGCTTCCCCGGCCACGATCAGCAAATCGTTGTTGGTGGCGGCGTAGATGGCGTAGTCGGGAAAGCTCTCGCCGAGCGCGCGCAGCACCGAGGCGACGAGGCTCGCGTCGATCTCGTACAACTGGAACCATTGCACGAGCACTCCGCCCGGATTGAGGTAGCGGCGCGCGAGCCGATAGAACTCGCCGGTGAACAGGCTCGAGACGCCGCTCACCCAGGGATTGGACGGCTCCGAAATGACGATGTCGTACTTGCGGTCGTAAGTTGAAAAGAAGCTCTTCGCGTCGTCGAACACGATGTGGCTGCGCGGGTCGGCGAAGGCGCCGGAGTTGCGCGGTGCAAAGCGCAGCGACGCCTCGGCCATCGCCGGCTCGATCTCGACGGTGTCGACCGAGCCGATCGCGTCGGAGCCGAGAAGCGTATGAGTCGTGAGCCCGGTGCCGATGCCGATGACCGCCGCGCTCTTCGCATCAGGCCGGTAGGCGAGCGGAATCGCGGCGGTGAGCGTCATGGTGATTTCGTCGGAGATGCGCGCGCCGTCCGGGTCCATGTTGATCGCGCCGTCGGACTTGCCGTTGGTGCGCAGGCTCCGGTCGGTGCCGAAGTCCATGAGGCTGACGGTCGCTGTCTTGCCGTCGCGATGGAAGAGCATGGTCGCGTCCCGCTCCGAGTACAGATCGCCGCGCCGAAATACCCCGGAGGCCATCTTGTAGCTGTCAAGATGCACGCCGGCGATCACGGCGCTGAAACAGGCGAGCGCCAGCGCGGCGGCGCCCGTCCTCAGCCGCGGCGCGTGCGCAAGGCGCCACAGGAGAGCAAGCCCGAGCGCGACGTCTAGAGCGGCCCCCGCCGAAATCAGGCCCTTCAGCCCGAGCACCGGCATGCCGATGTGCGCGGCGGCGAACACCCCCAGGATCGAGCCGAGCGTGTTCGCCGAGTAGACTGCGCCGATCGCTTTTTCGCCGTGGCCGAGGAGCGCAAAAGTGATGAGAGGCAATGTCATGCCGGCGCAAAACGTCGCCGGGAACATGATCGCGAGCGCGATGCCGTGGCTGGAGAGGAGAAACAGCGTATAACCCGTATCGGTCTTGGCAAGGCCGTTCATCACCGCGCGCATCAGCCCGAACATCTGGCCGTAGAGCGGCAGCGTCGCCAGGGCGAGCAGACCCATCGCCACCTGAACGATCCCGAGGAAGCGCATCGGGTCGCCGATCGAATCGATGCGGCGGCGCACCCAGTAGCCTCCGCAGGCGAGGCCCAGGATGAAAGCCGAGAGCATCAGCTCGAACGAATGCGTCGAGGCGCCGAGCACGAGCGACAGCATCCTGATCCAGCCGATCTCGTAGATGAACGAGGCTGCGCCGGTGAGCAGGGCCACCCCGAGGAAGAGTCCGTAAGGAGCGGGCGAGGCGGCGGCGCCGGCTTCGCTTCGTCCCGCGACTCGAGGCTCGTCGCCGCGGGCGAGCAGCCACACGAGGGCAGCGAGGCCAAGATTCAGGATGCCTGCGGCCTGCACGGTGCCGGGCAGCCCCAGCGCTTCGATCATGAAAAAGCCGCTCGCGAGCACGCCGACCGCGGCGCCGAGGCTGTTGGTGAAATAGAGCATCGCGAGCGATTCGCCGGGCGCCGCCGGATAGCGCCGGATCAATCCCGCGCTCATGAGCGGGAAGGTCATCCCGAGCAGCACCGACTGCGGCAGGACCATCAGTCCGGCGAGCGTCCATTTGAACAGCATCGCCGGAACATCACCTCCGAGCGCCGGCAGGATGCTTTCGTAGGCCGCGTCGGTCGAGGCTACGAAAACCGGATGGAACGCGAGCGCGAGAAGGCCGGTCATACCTTCGGCCAGCGCGTAGCCGCGAAGAAGGTTTTTCCAGCGGGCGGAGCGGCGGCTGCAGAGCCACGATCCGATCGCCATCCCGCCCATGAAAAGCCCGAGCACCAGCGTCTGCGCGTACGCGGCGTGGCCGAGAAAGAGCTTGAGATAGTGGCTCCAGATCGACTCGTAGACGAGTCCCGCAAATCCGGAAACCGTGAACAGAAAGAAGAAAACGCCGCGAGGGACCCGATTCACGTGATATTCGGCTGCGTTACGGCCGGCAGGAAAGCCGGCATTATACGGGGCGTGGCATACGGCTCCGGGCTTGAGTGTGCGATCGGGGCGGGGAAAAATGCCGGACCGGAGGGCGGCTGCTGCGGCCGCACTTGTCGTAATTTGTTGGAGGCCTTCTTATGAGATACGT
>DASPXL010000019.1:0-9934 GCA_035637375.1 Burkholderiales bacterium | reverse complement strand
TGTCCGCCAGGGCAAGGGCGCGCTGGTAGAACTCCAGTGCGAGCTTTCTCTGGCGCAGCTGATCGAGGCTCACGGCGAGATTGAAAGCGTAGTCGGCGTTCTCGGGGTCGACCGAATAGGCCTTGAAATACGCGGCTTGAGCTTCGCTCCAGCGCGACTGCTGGGCGTACTGGTTGCCGAGCGAGAAATACAGATGCGCGGCCTCGGGCTGGCTCGCGATGAGAGTCTTCAGGCGGCTTTCCGAGGCCACCGGATCGAGCGGGCCGCGCAGCGCGATGAGGCTCGCCACGGCCTGGGAGTCGCGCGGATCGATTTCGATCAACTTGAGGTAGCGGGACTCGGCCGCGTCGAGATGGCCGCCGCGCACGTCGATCGCCGCGAGGCCGAGCAAGGCGTCGCGGTTGGCCGGCTCGCGCGCGAGCACCCGCTGGTAGCCTTCGCGGGCGGCCGCGAGATCGTTCCTCAGGAACGCCTGGTAGGCCTGCTCGAGAGCCGGATCGACGGCGAGCGTGGGCGCATTGATTGCAATGGGCGCGAGCGTTTCGCCCGCGCGCGGCGAGGCGGATGCGGTCGGCTCGCCAGAGAATCCGGGCCGCGCCGCGGAGGGCTTGGAAGCTCCGGCGGCCGGCTGGGTCCTTGGACGCGCCGGCCGCACCGGCTGGATCGGAGGTATTCCCGGGACCGCGGTGCGCGCCGGGCCGAGTGCTGGCGGCGCTTGCGCCGGCGCGGCAGGCTGCGCGCCGGGCGGCCCCGCCACCGCGGGGGCGGGTGGTACCGCCGGCTGGGCCGGCGTGACGATCGGGCGGGGCTGCGCTTGCGCAAGCGCGAAATTCTGCTTCGGCTGCATTTGCCACCACACATAACCGCCGTAGACCAGCCCGACCAGCGCCAGCGCGCCCAAGGTGAGATAGAACGGCCGCCGCGGGTCGTAGTCCATTTCCTTGACTTGAAACAGCTGCTGCGCCTGAGCGCGCTCGACGCTGCGCTCGGATTCTTTCGCGGACGGCGTCGGCCGCGTCGCGGGCGCAGTCGCTTCCGTCTCCCGCAGCGACAAGGCGGGCCGCTCCGCCTGCGCCGCCGAGGCATGCAGTTGCGGGGGCAAGTCGTCGGTGAGAATCTCCAGCGGCTGCGAGATGTCGGGCAGCTTCTCGCGGGTGATCACCGGCGGAGCCGGCTCCGGCGGCGGCTCGGGCGGGGGCGTCTCGGCCCTGGCGATCTGCTTGGCGAGCTCGGCTTTCTTCAGCGCTTCGAGAAGCAGGCTCATCTCAGAGTCTAGAACGACCTCTTGCCGGGGTTGGGCTGAGAAATGAAATCTTCGCCGGGAATCATGCCGCGGAACGCGCGGAAGTCGCCGTCGATGCTCGGGTCCTTCACCACGATCGGACGCAGAAAGACGACGAGCTCGGTCTTGGTGTTGGCGCGATTGCGCGAGCTGAACAACGAACCGATAAATGGTATGGCGTTGATGATGGGTATCGTATCCTCGACGTCGTTGACCGAATCCTCGATCAATCCGCCCAACACGGCGATCTGGCCGCTGTTGACCTTGATCAGCGATTCCATCTCGCGCATTCGCAGCTGCGGCACTTGGTTGACTACCCCGGCTTTCGCCAAGTCGGGGTTCGGATCGTTGACGAACTTGACGAGGCGCGTGGTAGTCGGCTTGACGTTCAACAGGATCGTATCGTTGTCGCTGATTTGCGGGGTCACGTTCATGACGAACCCCACCGGCACCGTGATCGGCGTGGTGTTCGTCGCCGTCGTCGTCCCTACATTCGCAGTTGCCACAACGCTCACCTGTACGTTGAAGTAAACGATGTTGTCAACGACTCGTAGCAGCGCGGTCTGGTTGTTGAGCACCGAGAGCTTGGGGCTCGAGAGGACCCGCACGGTGCCGAAGGACTCGAGCAACTGGAGGACGCCGGCGAGGTTCGTTCCTCTCGAGGCGGCGAGCGTGAAAAGATTCGGGAACGCGGGGGTACTCGGAAGGCTCCCTGGAGCCTTTCCGGTAACGCCGAGCGGAAACGCGGGCGTGGTCGTGACGTTCCCCGAGGAAATCTGGTTGCCCGAGACAGTTGTGAGCCCCCGGGTGCGCAGAGCCGACCAATCGATCCCCTGCTGATATTGGTTGCTCAACTGCACTTCGGCGATCGTCGCCTCGATCAGCACCTGGCGCTTTGCGTTTGCCATTACCTGATCGAGGAATTCCTGGATCTTTTCGTGCTGCCGCGAGGTCGCGCGGACGATGACGACGCCCGCCTCGGCGTTGACGATGACCGACGCCGCTTCCCGGAAGCTGATGTTGGGCGCGCTCGCCGCGGAGGCGCCCGGTGCGCCCTGCGCCGGTGTGGGCGCTGCCTGGGGAGCGCCCGCGGGCAAGACCTTGTCGGTCTCGTGCAGGATATCCTTGATGTTCTTTTCCAGCGTGAGCCAGAACCTGTTATCGGAAGTATTGCGTACCGTGGTGCTCGAGCTGTTGCCGCCGCCCGCCCCTCCCGCGGCGGCACCGCCACCTCCGCCTGCTGCCCCCCCGCCGCCGGTCCCGATTTGAGAGGAGACGCCCACCGTCCCCGTGGCGGTGCGCTCCATGTTCACGTAATCGATCCGGTAAATATGCAGGTACGGGGTATCCGGCATCACGATCAGGTTCGGACCCTCGAGCTCCCAGCGCATATCGACCTGCTTGGAAATGCGCGAGAGGAGCTGCGGCAGGGTCTGCTCGACCGCGTTGAGCGTCACCGTGCCGCCGATTCCTGAGTGAATGTCGATGTTCAGCTTGGCGTCACGGGCGAGCGCAAACAGCAGCTCCTGCACCTTGACGCCGTTCACCACGACGCTGTAGGTCTCCGGCCGCGCCGTTGGCCTGGGTTCGGGCAGGATCGTCGAGATCTGCACCGGAGGCGGGACGGTTCCGGTGGGTGCCGGTTCCCCGGCGCGAAGATGCGTGTCCGACGGCGGCATCGGCGCGTGGGCGCACGCCCCCAGCACGAGCACAAAACCCGCCAGCGAAATGCGTCGCAAGGTCGCCTCCGATTCCCGTTCTTACCTGGCCGGATGGAATTTTCCGCATCAGTATAACAGTATCAGGTAACAAACTGATTTACCAAGCCAAACGAGCTGGTATGCGGGACTATTTCCGGTGAGATTCCCGGAACCTCCTAAAGCTCAAACTCAAACACCCCGAATCGTGCCGCCGCTACTGACGATTCTGGCTGCGCATTCTCTCGATGCTTCGATAGTAAGGATGGTACGCGGAAAAAAATGGCGGCAGCCCCTTTATGGCGTCCAGCGCCCGCTCCGGGCTCGCGTAGGATCCGTAGGCGACGCGGTAGTGCTGACGGCCATCGATTTTCACGCTGTACACGAAAAGCTCTCCCGCCGGTACCGTCGCCGATGCTCGAAGCAGGAAGTCTTCCAATTTCCTCACTTCTCCCGAGCTGACAGTGACCAACTGAATCGCGTAGCGGTCATCGGGCGCGTTTTGGAGCCACTCCTGGGTTGCCTTGAAACGCTCGCGCACGAATTCCCCGCGTTCGGGCGGCACCGGTCCACGGCGGCGATCCCGTTTCGCATCGGGCGCGGCAAGCGTCGGGGATTGCGCAGCGGGGCCCGGCGTGCCCGGGCCGGCAGGCAAAGGTGAGCCGGAAGCAATCGGTATCGACCCGGTCGCCGGCGGGTTGAGGGGGACGGGCGCCGCCGTCGCGGGGGCGCGATGCGGAGAACCGGAAGCGATGGCCGGATCACCGGCCGAAAGCAGCACGTGCGTTCCCCAGCCGATCGCGAGGCCGGCGGCGAGCGCACCGGCCCCTATCCAGGCCCCGTGCGGGCTGAATCGCCTGCGGTAGAACTCGGTGTCTCGAACCGCCCTTTTGACCTCCGTCTCGGTGACCGCGTGGGTGCCGTCCGCGAAGGCCGCAAGCAGGGCCTTGTCGGCGAGGATGTTGATCCGGCGCGTGAGTCCCTGGGACGCGCGGGCGATGAGCTTGATCGCTCCCCGGTTGAACACCTTGGGGCCGCGGTAGCCTGCGGCGCGCATGCGAAAATCGATGTAGCTCTCGATGTCGCTGCGCACCAGGGGCTCCAGCGGAAAGCTGTGGGTGATTCGCTCCTTCAGCTGGCGCATCTCGGGCGTCCCCAGATGCTGATCGAGCTCAGGCTGCCCGAAGAGCACGATCTGCAGCAGCTTGTGCCGGTTCGACTCGAGGTTCGACAGCAGCCGGATTTCCTCCAGCGTCTCCTTCGGCATCGCATGCGCCTCGTCGATCAGGACCACCACGCGCCGGCCCTCGCCGAAAAGGCGGATGAGATGCTCCTGCAATCCGCGCAGCACGCGCGTCGTGCGCTTGTCCTGCATGTCGAGCTTCAGCTCGTCGCTGATCGCAAAGAGGATTTCATCCCGCGACAGCGACGGACTGCCGAGATAAATGGTTTCGACCGCTGGAGGCAGGCGCTCCATCAGCACCCGGCACAGCATCGTCTTGCCGCTGCCGACTTCGCCGGAGACCTTGACGATGCCCTCGTCGTGAGTGATCGCGTAGAGAAGCGCCTCGAGCGTTGCGCCGCGGTTGGCGCCCTGAAAGAAGAAATCCGTATGGGGCGTAATGCGGAAGGGCGCCTCTTTCAGCCCGAAATGGTCCAGATACATCGCGATCCCCTCCCGGCGCGGGCCTCTAGTAGCAGGCCGTTGAAAAACGCTTCCCGCGTGAAAATCGACTTCGGTGCAAGTCGAGTTTCAGAGGGAAGCGTTTTTCAACGGACTCCAATTTGGGGGATCCCAAGGGGGCGTAGCCCCCTTTTTCAACGACCTGTAGCGCCTACTGCGGCTTCTGCTGCGATTCCATGCGGGAGTACAGCGTGGTGCGGTTGACACCCAGCATTTTTGCGGCCTGGCTGACGTTGCCCCGCGTGAGCTTCATCGCGGCCTCGATGTAGCCCTGCTCCCAGGCCCTGAGCATCTGGTCGAGGCTGAAGCTGCGGTCGCGCTGCAGGTGGCGCTGCGCCACCTCGATCAGCGCCTCCGGATCGGAGGGCATCCCGGATTCCGCGCCGCCCCGGGCCTCGAGGTCGAACTCGGGCTCGAGTTCCGCCCGCGAGAGCTTCTGCCCGGCGTGCTTCGTGGTCAGCCGGATGACGACGTTGCGCAGCTCGCGCACGTTGCCCGGAAAATGATAGTCGCGCCAGGCCTTCTGCGCCGCGTCGTCGAGCGCAAACGGCGGGAGTTTCGCCTGCTCCGCATAGAACTTGCGGTAATGCTCAAGGAGCAGCGAGCGGTCGTCGTCCATCTCGCGCAGCGACGGCACGCCGAGCGTAAACACCGACAGCCGGTGATACAGGTCGGCCCGGAAGCTCCCGTTCCTGACTTCCTGGCGCAAATCGCGGTTGGTGGCGGCAATCACGCGCGCGCGGGAGAAACGCTGCTGCGTCTCGCCGACGCGCTGGAACTCCCCGTTCTCGAGCACGCGCAGGAGCTTCGCCTGCAGCTCGAGCGGGAGCTCGCCGATCTCGTCCAGAAACAGCGTGCCGTCGCCCGCATCCTCGAAATAGCCCGACTTGTTCTGCGTCGCGCCGGTGAAGGCGCCTTTGACGTAGCCGAACAGCGTCGGCTCGACCAGCGTCGGCGCAATCGCCGCGCAGTTGAGCGCGAACCACGGCTTCGCGCGCCGCAGCGACAGGCGGTGCAGCAGGTTCGCCACCACTTCCTTGCCGGTTCCCGATTCGCCCTCGATGAGCGCCGGGAAGGGCGAGTTGGCGTATTGGCTGACCTGGCTTTTCAGCTTCTGCAGCGCCGGGCTCTTGCCGATCAAGGGATCGGCGTCGGCGATCCGTTCTCCGGAGATCTCCGCGGCGCGAAACTGCAGCGCGTGCATCAGGACCTTCTTGAGATCTTCCGGGTCGCAGGGCTTGGCGACGAACTCGGCGGCGCCGAGCGTGCGCGCGTGCCGCGCGTTGGCGGCGTCGTTCTGGCCCGAGAGCACCAGGATCTTCATCGCCGGCGAGTGCGCGAGCAGGTCGCTGATCAGCTGGAAGCCCTCCTCGGGCCGGTGCGGCAGGGGGGGCAGCCCGAGGTCGACGAGCGCAAGCTGCGGCGCCTCGTCGAGCTGCCTCAGGAGGCTCACCGCGTGCGCTCGCGAATCGCTCACCATGACCTCGAAGTCCTTTCCGAGGGCGTAGGACAGGGTCTCGGTGATAAGCGGATCGTCGTCGACGATCAGCAGGCTCGGCTTCGCGTTCTCAGGCATGAGCCTCGATGCATTTCAAGAAGGCGCGCTCAAGCGACGGTTCGCCGTAGCGCTCGCGCAAGCCCCGCGGAGCGCCGACGTAGGCGAGCGTCCCCAAGTGCAGGACGATCATCTGGTCGCAAACTTCCTCGATGTCGGCGAGCGAGTGGGAGATGAGGAAGACGGTCCGGCCATCCGACTTGAGCTTCAGAAGCAGGTCCTTCGCGCGGACGCGCGCTCTTGCGTCCAGGCCGCTCATCGGCTCGTCGAGGATGTACAGATCGCGTCCGGAAAGAAAGCAGGCGGCAAGCCCGAGCTTCTGGGTCATGCCCTTGGAATAGGCGCGCGCGGGCTGCTCGAGAGCGGCGGCCTCCAGATCGAGCGCGGCGAACATCGCGCGCACGCCCTCCTCTTCGTACCGGCCACCGAAAAGCTGCAGCATCATCGCCATGAATTCGCGCCCGGTGAGGAAATAGGGGGCGGTGAACCGCTCGGGCAGGAACGCGAGGCGGGCGCGGGCCCGAGGGCGGCGGTGCTCGACGCCGTGGACTTCGATCGCCCCGGAATCGAGGTCGCAGAAATCGAGCAGGCACTTGATCAGCGTGGTCTTGCCGGCGCCGTTCAAGCCGGCGAGGCCCATGCACCCGCCCGCGGGAACATCGAAATCGATCCCGCGCAGCACTTGGGCGCGCCCAAAGCTCTTGTTCACTCCGCGGAATCGAACCAACGGCTCGGGCATAAGGCGGGCAGCCCTTCCTCCAGGATGCGTCGATGATAGCGCAAAGGCGGGGCCATTTCACGGTGAAACTCACGGGCTGCCGCAGGCGGTCGCTCGAGTGGACCGAAATTGTTGCCGCGCGCTTTTCTAGGCTAGAATTCGCCTTTCGCGTTTTCCGTGCGGGACGCCGTGGCGACAAGCAACCTGGTCGAGGTCGAGAACGTCACGTTCGGCTACGACGAGCGCCAGATACTGAAGAACATCAACCTCGTCGTTCCCAGGGGCAGGGTGGTCGCGATCATGGGCTTGTCCGGCTGCGGGAAGACGACGCTCCTTCGCCTGATCGGCGGGGCGCTCCGGCCCGATCAGGGCGAGATCCGCGTCGCGGGTCGCACGGTCAACAGCTTGAGCCATGACGAGCTTTTCGCCCTCCGGCGCAAGATGGGCATGCTGTTCCAGTTCGGAGCCCTGTTTACCGATCTGTCCTCGTTCGACAATGTCGCATTCCAGATGCGCGAGCACACCAACCTGCCCGAGCCGCTCATTCGCGACCTCGCGCTCATGAAGCTGCAAGCGGTGGGATTGCGCGGCGCGGCCGAGCTCATGCCCTCGGAGCTCTCCGGCGGCATGGCAAGGCGCGTCGCGCTCGCGCGCTCGATCGCGCTCGACCCGATGCTGATGATGTACGACGAGCCCTTTACCGGCCTTGACCCGATTTCTCTTGGAGTGATCGGACAGCTGATCCGGCGGCTCAACGACTCGCTCGGGGCGACCTCGATCGTCGTGACCCACGACGTGGCCGAAGCCCTCGATCTGGTCGACTACGTCTATTACATGTCCGCGGGAAAGGTCGAGTTTCACGGCACACCCGACGAGGTGCGCAGGGCGCGGCTCGCGTCGCTTCGCCAGTTCGTCTACGGCGAGCCCGACGGGCCGGTGCCTTTCCACTATCCGGCGCCGGAGTATCGGCAGGACCTGCTCGCGCAATGACGGGGCGCATCGCCGAGCTGCTGCGCGCGCTTGGCGCGCGCATCGTGAACAACTGGGTCTGGCGTCTCGGGTTCGCGTGCCGCTTCCTGTGGTTCACGCTCAAGGAGTCCGGGGCGAGCTTTCGGCGCTTCCATCTTACGATTCGCGAGATTTATTTCACCGGGGTGCTGTCGCTCATCATCATCCTCGTGTCGGGGCTGTTCGTCGGCATGGTCTTGGGCCTGCAGGGTTACGACACGCTGGTGCGGTACGGCTCCTCCGAGGCGCTCGGGGTGCTCGTCAGCCTTTCGCTGGTGCGCGAGCTCGGTCCGGTGGTGGCGGGACTGCTCTTTGCCAGCCGCGCGGGGAGCGCGATCACCGCGGAGATCGGGCTGATGAAGGCGACCGAGCAGCTCTCGGCGATGGAAATGATGGCAGTCGATCCCATCGCCCGCGTGGTCGCGCCGCGCTTCTGGGCCGGGGTGATTTCCATGCCCCTGCTCGCGGCGCTCTTTTCGGCGATGGGGGTGTTCGGCGGCTACCTCGTCGGAGTTCGGCTGATCGGCGTCGACGAAGGCTCGTTCTGGTCGCAGATGCAGGCGGCGGTGGATTTTCGCGAAGACGTTTTGAACGGCGTGATCAAGAGCCTGGTTTTCGGCGTGGCGGTGACCTGGATCGCAGTCTACGAGGGCTACGATGCGCCGCCGACGGCGGAAGGCGTGTCGGGTGCGACCACGCGCACGGTAGTCACTTCGTCGCTCGCGATCCTCGCGCTCGACTTCGTACTGACGGCACTGATGTTCAGAGGACGCTAAGTCATGATGACGCGCAAAGAGTTGGACCTGTGGGTCGGGATCTTCGCGGTGATCGGCATCGGCGCGATGCTGTTTCTGTCGCTGAAGGTGGCGAACCTCGCTTCTTTTTCCGCAGCGGATTCGTATCAGATCAGCGCCAAGTTCGACAACATCGGCGGCCTGAAGGTCCGTGCGCCGGTGAAAAGCGCAGGCGTGGTCGTCGGCCGGGTCGGCGAGATCCGTTTCGACAACGAGAGCTTCGAGGCCGTGGTGGCGCTGAACATCGACGGCCGCTATAAGTTTCCCAAGGACAGCTCGGCGAAGATCCTGACCTCGGGGCTGCTCGGTGAGCAGTACATCGGCTTGACCGCCGGCGGCGATTCGGCCAACCTGAAGGGCGGCGATACCTTGAAGCTCACGCAGTCGGCGGTCGTTCTGGAGAATCTCATCGGTCAGTTCCTGTACAATAAAGCCGCCGAGGGGGAGGGCAAGAAGTAGGGATTGGAAGCCGACCGCGTGGCGATGGCCAAGAGACTGTGCGTGGAGCTGCTCCTGGCCGCAACGCTGGCGGGCTGCGCCACCACGGGGGGCAATCCGGCGGACCCCCTGGAGCCGTTCAACCGGGCGATGTTCAGGTTCAACGACGCGGTGGACGGCGCCGTGATCAAGCCGGTGGCGAAAGGCTACCGTGCCGTGGTGCCGGGAATCGTCCGTACCGGGGTTTCCAATTTCTTCTCCAACCTTGAGGATGTCTGGATTTCGGTCAACAATGTGCTGCAGGGCAAATTCCAGGACGGGTTCGGGGATTTCGGCCGCGTCTTCATCAATTCGACGCTTGGAGTGGCGGGCATTTTCGACTTCGCTTCCGACATGGGAATTCAAAAGCACAACGAGGACTTCGGGCAGACTCTGGGCCGGTGGGGCGTGGGCAGCGGCGCTTACCTGGTCCTGCCGATCCTGGGCCCTTCGACGGTCCGCGACGGCTTCGGTTTCCTGCTCGATACCAAGGCCGATCTCGTCTTTTACATCGACGGGGTTCGTGTGCATAACTCGCTCTACGTAACGCACAAGATCAGCGATCGCACCAACCTGCTTGACGCTTCGAGCGTGGTCGAAGAAGCCGCTCTGGACAAATATTCATTCGTGCGCGACTACTGGCTGCAGCGCCGCCGCAACCTCGTCTACGACGGCAATCCGCCGCGCGAGCCGGAAGAGCCGGACGACGAACCCACCAA
>DASPXL010000018.1:0-3610 GCA_035637375.1 Burkholderiales bacterium | reverse complement strand
CGCCATCCTGTTCGGCGCAGTCGGCGGTCCTCGCTACGACGCGGCGCCGCGCGCAAAGCGCCCGGAGCAGGCGCTCCTGCGGCTGCGCAAGGAGCTGAATCTGTTCGCCAACCTGCGCCCGGCGGCCGTTTTCCCCGAGCTTGCCGACGCGTCCACGCTCAGGCCGGAAGTGGTGGCCGGACTCGATATCCTGATCGTGCGCGAGCTCACCGGCGACATCTACTTCGGCGAGCCGCGGGGCATCGGGAAGCTCGAAGGCGGCGGACGCGAGGGTTTCGACACCATGCGGTACTCGGAGTCGGAAGTCCGCCGTATCGCCCATGCCGGATTCCGCGCGGCGCTCAAGCGCCGCAGGAAGCTGTGCT
Organism: Burkholderiales bacterium; assembly: GCA_035637375.1. Classification (GTDB taxonomy): domain Bacteria; phylum Pseudomonadota; class Gammaproteobacteria; order Burkholderiales; family SG8-39; genus VBDM01. The sequence goes on along the minus strand of DASPXL010000018.1, from coordinate 3,245 downwards.
CGGTGGACAAGGCGAATGTGCTCGAGACCTCGCAGCTGTGGCGCGAGGTGGTGAGCGAAGTCGGAAAGGAGTACCCCGCGGTGGAACTCGCGCACATGTACGTCGACAACGCCGCAATGCAGCTCCTCAAGAACCCCAGGCAGTTCGACGTCATCGTCACGGGCAATATGTTCGGCGACATCCTCTCGGATGAAGCCTCGATGCTGACCGGATCGATCGGCATGCTGCCTTCGGCTTCGCTCGACGAAAACGGCAAGGGACTGTACGAGCCGATTCACGGGTCGGCGCCGGACATCGCCGGAAAGAATCTCGCCAATCCGCTGGCCGCTGTCCTGTCGGCCGCGATGATGCTGCGCTACAGCTTCGGTGAGGACCGCGCCGCAAACCGGTTAGAAGCCGCCGTAAGGAAGGTCCTCGCCAAGGGATACCGCACCGCCGACATATTTCAGCGAGGGACCCGCAAAGTGGGGACCCGGGAGATGGGCGACGCCGTGGTCGCCGCGCTTTTTGATGCGGTGCAGCCTTTTTCAGCCTCAATGCGTTAGCATAGGCACAGAGGATTTTCAGGGACAGCGATGAAGCGAGTCGGGTTTGTCGGTTGGCGCGGGATGGTCGGATCGGTGCTGATGCAGCGCATGCACGCCGAGCGCGATCTCGCGCTGATCGAGCCGGTGTTTTTCTCGACCTCCCGGGTGGGCGAGCTGGGGCCGTTCGTCGGCAAGGAGACCGCGCCGCTCAAGGACGCGAAGAGCGTGAAAGAGCTCGCGTCCATGGACATCGTCATCTCCTGCCAGGGCGGCGATTACACGAACGAGGTGTTCCCGAAGCTGCGCTCCTCGGGATGGAAAGGGTACTGGGTAGACGCGGCATCCGCGCTTCGAATGCGCGACGATGCGGTCATCGTCCTCGATCCGGTCAACATGGACGTGATCAAGGATGCGCTCGCCCGGGGCGTGCGCAATTACATCGGCGGCAACTGCACCGTGAGTCTGATGCTGATGGGCATGCACGGGCTGTTCAAGGCGGACATGGTCCAGTGGACGACCTCGATGACCTATCAGGCTGCCTCGGGCGCAGGCGCCGAGCACGTGCGCGAGCTGGTGAAGCAGATGGGATTCGCGCACGAGGCCGCAAGATCGCTTCTGGAGGATCCTGCCTCCGCGATCCTCGAGGTCGACAGGGCCGTGACTTCGGCGCTGCGGGAGGAGGCTTTTCCGAGCGCGCAGTTCGGCTTTGCGCTTGCCGGCAGTCTTCTTCCGTGGATCGACAAGGATCTCGGCAACGGACAGAGCCGCGAGGAGTGGAAAGGGCAGGCGGAGGCCAACAAGATTCTCGGCAGGAGCGGCAACCCGGTCCCCGTCGACGGGATTTGCGTGCGCGTAGGCGCGATGCGTTGCCACAGCCAGGCGCTCACGGTGAAGCTCAAGCGCGATCTGCCGCTCGATGAGATCGAGCAGATGCTCGCCGAGGCGAACGATTGGGTGAGAGTCGTTCCAAACGAGCGCGAGGCGACGCTGCGCGATCTGACTCCGGCCGCGGTGAGCGGCACCATGCAGGTACCGATCGGGCGCCTGCGCAAGCTTTCCCTGGAAAAAGGCGGTTCGTATCTCGCCGCATTCACAGTCGGTGACCAGTTGCTCTGGGGCGCGGCCGAACCCCTGCGGAGAATCCTCCGCATTCTCCTCGAAGAGTAGTCTCTCTCGCGGGCCGTCAAGCTCGGTAGGAGCCGCGGCCTCGAATTCCGGGTTTTTCAAGGGGGTAAACAGGGAAATTTCTTGAAAAAATAGCCACTTGACGCAATTTGTGAGACGAAAGTTGAGCTTGCAAGGCTAAGGCTATGATGGTATTTTAATTTGTTTCCACTTCGGCTCAGGGTGGCAAGTGGGGGAGTTCGCCTCAAAAATTCGGATATCGGCGGTCGCGTGTCTGCTTCTGCCTTCGCTCGCCTGGGCGGCGGGGCTGGGCAAATTGTCGGTTCTCTCGGCGCTGGGACAACCGCTCAAGGCGGAAATCGAGATCGTTTCTCTGCAACGCGGCGAGGGGGATTCTCTTGCCGCGCGGCTCGCGCCGGGGGACGCGTTCCGCCAGGCCAACATAGAGCTGAATCCGGCGCTGCTGTCGGTCAAATTTGCAGTGGAACGCCGGTCCGGCGGCGAGTACGTGATGACGCTGATCTCGGGACAGCCGGTCAACGAGCCGTTCCTCGATGTTCTGGTCGAGCTGAATTGGGCGAACGGCCGGCTTGTCCGCGAGTACACGTTCCTGCTCGATCCGCCGGAATACGCTGCCTTGCGCAAACCCGAGCCGATCCAGTCCGTGCAGCCGCCACAGGTCGCGCCGCTGATGCCGCTCGCGCCTCCCCAAGCTGCCTTTCCCCCAGGTCCCATTATCTCGGCGCAGACCACGCCGGCAAGGCCGGTCGCGGTGCCGTTGGCGGCGACAGAGCCTGCGACAAACGTGCAAGCTGAAAACGTGCGAGCTGAGTCTGTAGAGCCGCCGGGGCCGGCGCAAGCCGCGATTGGAGAATCTGCGCCGACCCAGGCCCAGGCGGCCGAAGTGCGGCCCGCGGGACCCGTCTCGGTTCAGGTGGAACCGGTGTCTGCCGATGCGTCGCCGGTCGCGCTCGTCGAGGAGCCGGGAGTCTCGCGCACCTACGAAGTCAAGCGCGGCGACACGCTCACCAAGATCGCCATGCGAAACCGTATGGAGGGAGTCGCGCTGCAGCAGATGCTCGTGGCCCTGTTCCGTGCGAATCAGGAAGCGTTTGTCGCCGATAACATGAACCGCTTGCGCGCCGGCAAGATCATCAGCATCCCGGACAGGGACGCGGCGCAAGCGGTGGCTCTGCCCGATTCGCGCCGCATCGTCTCCGCCCAGGTTGCCGACTTCAACGATTACCGTCGCAGCCTGGGTATCGCGGTTGCGTCGGCGCCTGCGGCCCCGGAAGGCCGCCGTCAGGTGTCCGGCCAGATCAGCGCGCAGAAGGAAGAAAAACCGGCGCAGTCCAGGGAACCGCCGAAAGATCAGCTACGCGTCTCTCGCTCCGGCGATGCCAAGCGCGGCGCGAAGGCGGCGGGCACCGCGGCGGCCGACGACGTGGCGGCGAAAGAGAACGCGCTGAACGAGGCGAAGGAGCGCATTGCGCTCCTGGAAAAGAACGTGCAGGACCTGCAGAAACTGGCGCAGGTCAAGAGCCAGACCGGAACGCAACTGCAGCAGCAGGCCCAGGCGGCGAAATCCACGCC
>DASPXL010000017.1:0-1508 GCA_035637375.1 Burkholderiales bacterium | reverse complement strand
CCGCTTTCCGTCGCCGGCGTTTTCCGCAGGCAGCTCGACGGCCACCCGCGCGCCTGGATCTTCGCCTCGGCGACGCTCGCCGTCGGCGGCGATTTCAGCCATTATCTAAGCGGGATGGGGCTGGACGACGCCCGCACTGCGTGCTGGGACAGCCCGTTCGATTACGCCGGCCACGCTCTGCTCTACGTTCCGAAAAAGCTCCCGGACCCGAACAGCGACGAGCACACGCGCGCCGTCGTCGCGGCCTCGCTTCCGTTGATCCGGGCGAGCGGCGGGCGCGCTTTTCTCCTGTTCACTACTTTGCGGGCAATGCGGCGGGCGCACGAATTGTTGCGGGAAGAATTCCGGCGGCAGGGGCTGGGATTACCCCTGCTGATCCAAGGCGAAGGCTCCCGCAGCGAGCTGCTCGAGCGATTTCGCCGGCTCGGGAACGCGGTTCTGGTCGGGGCCGCGAGCTTCTGGGGAGGCGTCGACGTGCGCGGTGAGGCGCTCTCGCTTGTCGTCATCGACAAGCTGCCGTTTGCGCCGCCCGAAGATCCGGTGCTCGCGGCGCGGCTCGAGTCGCTCGAGCGCGAGGGCCGCAACCCCTTCCTGGATTACCAGTTGCCGCAGGCGGTTATTTCGCTGAAACAGGGCGCCGGCAGACTGATCCGCGACGAAACCGACCGGGGCGTGCTCGTCATCTGCGATCCGAGGCTGTTTTCCAGGCCGTATGGCCGGCGCATCCTTGCCAGCCTGCCGCCGATGAAGCTTGCACGCGAGCCCGACCAGGTTCTGCTCTTTATTGCCGCCTCCCGGAAGGCGCCCGGCGAGGCGCTCGCGAGTGCGGAAGACGGCTCCCGTTCCGTCGTCAGCGGGCGAGCTGGCTGAGCAGGCTCTTCAAGTGCGCGCTTTCGGGAAAATTTCTTCTCAACACCCGCTCGGCATCGTCGCGCAGCTCCGGCATGCCGAGCACGTCGTAGGCCCGGACCATGATGAGCAGCGCCTCTTCCTGGACCGGTGCCTGCGGATAGTTTTTCAGCGCGTATTGGGCGCGGTTCGCCGCCGCGACGTACGCGCCCCGCTTCATGTAATAGCGGGCGACGTGGACCTCGTGGGAAGCGAGCGCGTTGACGAGGTATTTCATCCGCGCGAGCGCGTCCGGGGTGTACTTGCTTTCCGGAAAACGCTGCACCAGGTCCTTGAACGCGTCGAATGACTCGCGGGCCGACTTGGGATCACGCTCGGTCCGGTCCTGGCCGGACACCTTGCCGAACAGGCCGAGGTCTTCGTTGAAGTAGACCAGGCCCTTGAGGTAATACACGTAATCCACGCTGGGGTGGTTGGGATGCAGCTTGATGAACCTGTCTGCTGCAGCGACAGCGGAAGCCTGCTCGCTCTGCTTGTAGTACGCGTAGGCGGTCTCGATCTGCGCCTGCTGCGAGTAGCGCCCGTAGGGGAAACGCGCCTCGAGTGTTTCATAATGCTTGATCGCGAGGTCGTACTGCCCGCTGTCCAGCGACTCCTTC
>DASPXL010000016.1:0-2125 GCA_035637375.1 Burkholderiales bacterium | reverse complement strand
TCGGTCTTGCGGCCCGGAGCGATGTCGGCGTGCCCGACGATGTCGACGATCGGATAGCGCCTGCGCAGCGCCGCAGCGAGCTCCGCGAGGTGCAGGTACTGCTGATCGGCGTAGGCCTGGTCGTCGCAGCCCTCGAGCTCGACTCCCACGGCAAAATCGTTGCAGCGCTCGCGCCCCTGCCAGCTCGACGGGCCGGCGTGCCAGGCGCGCTTCGCGCAAGGAACGAACTGGATCAGCTCGCCATCGCGCCGGATCAGGAAATGCGCCGACACGTTGAGGTCGCGCAGGGTCTCGTAGTAAGGGTGGGCGGCGGGATCGAGGGAGTTGGTGAACAGCCGGACGACGGCATCGCCGCCGAACTCGCCCGGCGGCAGGCTGATGTTGTGCACGACCAGCAGCGTGACCGGCGAGTGCTCCGGGCGCTCGTCGAAATTGGGCGAAGGCACCTGAACCGCCCCGGCGAGCACACCGTCCGCGTCAAGAAACCCGAGACCCACTCACCGAATCCCCAGCCGTTCCATGCGGTAGCGCAACGCCCGGAAAGTGATGCCCAGGAGCTTGGCCGCCGCGGTGCGATTGAAGCGGGTTTTCTCAAGGGCCTCGAGGATGACTTCCTTTTCGACACGGTCCAGGTATTCCTGCAGCGGCCATCTGGCGCTTGTTCCCACCGGTTCGGCGCTGGCCAATGTCGCGGGGACGAGCTGAAGGTCTTCGGGCCGGATTTCGTCGCTCGCGGCGAGCGCGACGGCGCGCTCCAGGGTGTTCTCCAGTTCGCGGGCGTTGCCGGGAAAATCGTAGCCCGCAAGGACCTTCTTCGCCCCCTCCGAAAGTCGCACGGAGCGCTTGCGGTCGGGACCGGAGAGCCGCCGCAGAATCGCTTCGGAGAGCACGGGAATGTCCTCGCGGCACTCCCGCAGGGGCGGCATCCTCAGCTCGATGACCGCCAGGCGGTAATACAGGTCCCGGCGAAATTTGCCGGATTCGACGCCGGCGGCCAGATTCTGGTGCGTGGCGCAGATGATGCGCACGTCGACGGAGTCCTCCGAGGTCGCGCCGACTTTGCGCACGTGTTTTTCCTGGATCGCCCTGAGCAGCTTGACCTGCATCGCGAGCGGCAGGTCGGCGACTTCGTCGAGGAACAAAGTGCCGGCGTTCGCGGCCTGGAAAAACCCGTCGCGGTCGCTCTCGGCGCCCGTGAATGCGCCTTTCTTGTAACCGAAGAACTCGCTCTCCATCAGGTTTTCGGGAATGGCGCCGCAATTGACCGGCACGAAGGCCTTGTCGCGCCGCGCCCCCTTGCTATGGATGAGACGAGCAGCGAGTTCCTTGCCGCTTCCGGACTCGCCGGTGATGTAGACCGGGGCCTGGCTGCGCGCGAGCTTCTCGATCATCAGGCGCACCTGTTCGATCCCCGGGCTCGATCCGAGAAGCTCGTGCTCCCCGGCTTTGGCGGCCGCGGGTTTTTGCGGCAAGGCGAGCGCCGATTTGACCAGCGCCCGGAGCTGATCGAGGGACAGGGGCTTGGTCAGATAATCGAAGGCACCGGCCTTGAGAGCTGCGACGGCGTTCTCGGTGCTGCCGAACGCCGTGATCACGGCGACGGGAAGGTCTGCGAATTGCGCGCCGATGAAACGCACCAACTCCACTCCGTCGCCGTCGGGCAGCCGCATGTCGGTCAAACAGAGATCGTACCGCCCGGACTGCAGCAGTTGCTTGGCGGCCGCCACGGACCCGGCGCATTCGACCGCCAGGCCCATGCGGACGAGGGACAGTTCGAGGAGCTCGCGGATGTCCGCCTCGTCGTCGACGACCAGCACGGCACCCTGGACGGGGTGCGCCCGCCGTTCCGCGCGCCGGTTCGCTACGGTGCCTGCCATAGGATCCTGAAGTCCGCGCCCTGGTAACGGTCCAGATAATCGAGGCTCGCGCCGTTGACGACGCACAGCTCGCGGGCGATGTAGAGGCCGAGTCCGGTGCCGTTCGCGAGCGTGGTGAAAAACGGCTCAAACAGCTGCGCCTGCAGATCTCTCGCCACGCCTTCGCCGTCGTCGATGACGTGCAATTCTACTCGATTTACCCGACGCCAAGCCGCCAAACGCACGCTCCCGGCCTGCTTGCGACAGTG
>DASPXL010000015.1:0-11964 GCA_035637375.1 Burkholderiales bacterium | reverse complement strand
GGATTCGGGGCGCAATATTTTTGGGACGACGAGAACGGCATACGCATCGAGTACGAGAATTTCGGCACGGTCGGCAACGCCTGCGATTCGACCGATCCCTGTACCGGCCGCGCCAACGCGAAAATGGCTTCGATCAACCTCATCTTCAAATTCTGACGGTGACTGCGTTCCGGAAGCCGGGCCAGACCGGTTTTTTCCGCTCGGTTCGCTACAGACCCAAGTCTTTCCAGAGCAGGTCGACGCGCCTCTTCACTTCCGACCGCATCGCGATCGGCCTCCCCCAGGCGCGTGAAGTTTCCGCCGGCCACTTGTTCGTTGCGTCGATCCCCATCTTCGAGCCGAGGCCTGAGACCGGGCTCGCAAAATCGAGGTAGTCGATCGGGGTGTTCTCGACAATGAGAACGTCGCGTTCCGCGTCCACGCGCGTGGTGAGGGCCCAGACGACCTCTTTCCAGTCGCGAACATCGATGTCATCGTCGGTCACGACGATGAACTTGGTATACATGAACTGGCGCAGGGTGCTCCAGATTCCGAACATCACCCGCTTGGCATGCCCGGGAAACTGCTTTTTCATGCTCGCCACGGCAAGCCGGTAGGAGCAGCCTTCCGGCGGCAGATAAAAGTCCACGATCTCCGGAAACTGCTTCTGCAGGATCGGCACGAACACCTCGTTCAGCGCCGCGCCGAGCACCGCCGGCTCGTCCGGCGGCTTGCCGGTGTAGGTCGAGTGGTAGATCGGGTCGCGGCGCGTGGTGACGCGCTCGACGGTGAACACGGGAAAATTCTCCCTCTCGTTGTAATACCCGGTGTGATCGCCGAACGGGCCTTCGGCGGCTGTCTCCCCCGGGCGAATCACTCCTTCGAGCACGATTTCGCTCGACGCGGGCACCTGCAGATCCGAACCCAGGCACTTCGCAAGCTCCGTGCGCGAGCCGCGCAGCAGGCCGGCGAACTGGTATTCGGAGAGAGTGTCGGGCACGGGCGTCACGGCACCGAGGATGGTCGCGGGGTCGGCTCCGAGCGCAACCGCCACCGGAAAGGGCTCGCCCGGTCGCGCTTCGGAGTGTTCGCGAAAGTCGATCGCGCCTCCGCGATGGGGAAGCCACCTCATGATGAGCTTGTCCGGCGCGATGAGCTGCTGGCGGTAGATGCCGAGGTTCTGACGCGCCTTGCGCGGTCCGCGCGTCACCGTGAGCCCCCAGGTGATGAGCGGCCCTGCGTCTTCCGGCCAGCAAGTCTGGATCGGAAGAGGCGAAAGGTCGATCTCCTTGCCCTCCCACACCACCTGCTGGCATGGCGCGCCGGAAATTTCCTTCGGCGCCATGTGCATCACCTGCCTCCCGATCGGAATCCAGCGCTCGAGCACGTCGCGAAATCCTTTGGGCGGCTCAGGCTCCTTGAGGAAAGCGAGCAGTTTACCGATCTCCCGCAACGCCTCTCTTGGGTCCGCTCCGGCTTCGGCGCCCATCGCGAGCGCGACGCGGCGCGTCGTGCCGAACAGATTGGCGAGCACCGGAATCGCGTGGCCCTTGGGCTTCTCGAACAGCAACGCCGGACCACCCGCCTTGAGCACGCGGTCGCAGACCTCTGTCATTTCCAGCTGCGGATCGACCTCGGCGCGCACTCGCTTCAACTCGCCCGCGCGCTCCAGTTGCGACAGAAATTCGCGCAGGTCCTGGTAGCGCATCGCTCTACACGATCGTCGCCGTGGCGGCGCCGTCCATGGAGATGACGGCGCCGGTCACGTAGCTCGCGCGGTCCGAGGCGAGGAATACGGCGACGGCCGCGATCTCCTCGGGCCTCGCATAACGGCCGAGCGGTATCTTCTGCTCCCCCTGTCGCCGCGCTTCCTCTTCGCTGATGCCGAGCGTCTTGCCTTCGGCCGCGTGGCCGGCCTTGGCGCGCTCGCTCAGAGTGACGCCGGGGTTGATCGCGTTCACGCGGATTCCCTGCCGCCCATAGGCGCTGGCAAGCCCCACCGAAACCAGCATCAGCGCGGCGTTCGCCGACCCCCCGGGCAGGTGGCTCGGGTTGGCCACCTTGCCGCCCTGGCCGACGATGTTGACGATAGCGCCGCGTTTTCGTCCTGCCATGCCCGGCAGCACCGCCTGCATCGCGTGCACATAGGTGAAGTACTTGGAGTCCATGGCTTTGTGCCACGCCTGCATGTCGAGCTCGGCCGGCGGATAGCGCTTCGCCGCCCCGGCGCAATTGACGAGCACGTCTATCGGGCCGAGGCGCCCCTCGACGTCGGCGACCAGCTGCTGCGCCGACGCGGGATCGATGAGATCGGCGGCGAAGCCGGCGAGTTCTCGCGCTTTGCCCTTCAGCGTACGCTCGGCCGCGGCAAGGTTGTCGCGACTGCGCGAGGAGATCGCGAGGCGCGCGCCTTCCGCGGCGAAAGCTTCGGCGCACGCAAGCCCGATACCTTTGCTTCCGCCGGTGACGAGGACGATTCGTCCCGAGAGATTCAGATCCATGGGATTCCCTGCCTGATCGCGAAGTCGGCGAAAAGTCCCGCGAAAACCGCACCGCCGACCCAGTTGTTGTGATTGAACGCCTTGAAACAGTCCTCCCGGCCGCGGCCGCGGATGAGGCGGTAGTGGTACGCCATGAGACCTGCCGCAACGGCAAGCCCCAGATAGTAAGCCAAGCCCAGCTCATGGTGCACGCCGATGCCGGCGAGCAGCGCGAGCATTGCGCCGTAGCAGATCAGCACCGCCAGCACCTCATGCCGGCCGAAAGTGATCGCAGCGGTCTTGATGCCGATGCGCAGATCGTCGTTGCGGTCCACCATCGCATATTCGGTGTCGTACGCGATCGCCCAGAAGATATTGGCAAGGAGCAGCCCCCAGCCCTCGGCCGGGATGGTCCCGAGGATCGCCGCGTAGCCCATCGGGATGCCGAAACCGAAGGCGATGCCGAGATAGGCCTGCGGGATCGCGAGAAAACGCTTGGTCAGGGGATAGGTCGCCGCCAGGCCGAGCGCGGCGAACGAGAGCAGCACCGTGAGCCGGTTCAGCGACAGCACCAGCGCGAATGACGCCAGGGTCAGCACCGCGGCGAGAATGAGCGCCTCGAGTCGGCTGACCGCCCCGGTGACAAGAGGGCGATCGCGTGTGCGCTCGACCTCGGCATCGAAGCGCCAGTCGGCAAGATCGTTCATCACGCAGCCCGCCGAGCGCATGAGCAGCGTCCCCAGGGCGAAAATCCAGAGGATCCGCCCATCGGGGCGGCCATTCCCGGCGAGCCACAATGCCCACAGCGTAGGCCAAAGCAGGAGCAGCGTGCCGATCGGCTTGTCGAGCCGCATCAGGCGCTCGTACAGCGTGAGCCGGGCGGCGAGTGCAGCGAGGTTCAATGGGGCGCGCATTGTATCCCGGGGTTTCAGGCCCTGAGAAAATCGGCGCGCCCGCCGAGCCAGCGCCCCAGGTGCCGCTCCGCCGACTCGGGATGCCGGGTGAGGAGCGCTTCGGCGACCGTGCGCGCCGATTCGACTAGGTCGGCGTCCTCGTCGAGATCGGCAAAGCGCAGGAGCGGCGCCCCGCTCTGTCGAGCGCCGAGGTACTCACCGGGGCCGCGCAGCAAGAGATCTTCGCGCGCGACGACGAAGCCGTCCGAATTTTCGAAAATCACGCGCAGGCGCTTGCGTGCGGCCTCGCCGAGCGGATTCTGATAGAGCAGGACGCACACCGATTCGGCCGCGCCGCGCCCGACGCGTCCACGCAGCTGATGGAGCTGCGCGAGCCCGAATCGCTCCGCGTGCTCGATCACCATGAGCGAGGCATTGGGAACGTCCACGCCCACCTCTATCACGGTCGTCCCCACCAGCAGCTTGATCCTGCCCGCCAGGAAAGCGGCCATCGTCCGCGCCTTTTCGGCGGGCTTCAGGCGCCCGTGGATCAATCCTACCATGAGCTCGGGAAATTCCCGGGTGAGCGCCGCGTGGGTATCGAGAGCCGTCTGCAGCTGCAGTTGCTCGGACTCCTCGATCAGCGGGCACACCCAGTAAGCCTGGCCCCCGGCGCCGCAGGCCTCGCGGATGCGGCGCACGACTTCCGGGCGGCGCGAATCGGCGACGAGCTTCGTCACCACGGGCCTTCTGCCCGGCGGCAGCTCGTCGATCACCGATACGTCGAGGTCGGCGTAGTAGCTCATCGAAAGCGTTCTTGGAATCGGCGTGGCGCTCATCATCAGCTGGTGCGGCTCCTCTCCCTTGATGCGAAGCGCCAGCCTTTGCGCGACGCCGAAACGGTGCTGCTCGTCTACAACGGCAAGCCCGAGCGAGCGGAATTGCACCTGCTCCTGGAACAGCGCGTGCGTGCCGATCGCCACGGGCGCCTTCCCCGATGCAATGACGGCAAGCGCCGCATCGCGCTCCCTTCTTGTCTGGCCGCCCGTGAGCCAGGCGATCTCGAGACCGAGCGGACCGAGCCACTCGCCGAACTTGCGAAAGTGCTGCTCGGCGAGGATCTCGGTGGGCGCCATGACCGCGGCCTGCAAGCCGTTTTCGACCGCGCGCAAAGCGGCGAGCACGGCAATCACGGTCTTGCCGCTGCCGACGTCGCCCTGAAGCAGCCGATGCATGGGATGCGGCTGCGCCAGATCGCGCCCGATCTCGGCCCACGCGCGCTGCTGCGCCCGCGTCAGCTGGAACGGCAACCGTTCGATCAGCGCGGCGGCATAGCGGCGCGCCTTTTCGGGCGGCTGCGCGAGAGCCGGAGCCTTGCGTGCCTTGCGCTCGCGGTAGTGCTTGCGCATCGAGAGCTGTTGCGCGAGCAGCTCGTCGAACTTCACGCGCCGCCAGGCCGGAAGTCTGCGTCCGCTTAAAGCCGCCGGGTCCGCCCCGGGGCGGGGGTGATGCAGCGTATCGACCGCCTCGCGGAAATCGCACAGCCCGAGCCGCCTGCGCACGTCTTCGGGCAGCGTGTCATCGAGCGAAGCGCGCGCGAGCGCGCTTTCGATCAGGCGCCGCAGCCGCGCCTGCGCAAGGCCCGCGGTGGTCGGATAAATCGGCGTCAGCGCGCTCGGCAGCGGCGCCGCCCCGTGCAGCACGCAATAGCGCGGATGGATCATCTCTCCGCCGAAAAACCCCGCGCGCGCCTCGCCGAAGGCGCGCACCGTCGCGCCGGGGGCGAGCGCCTTCGCCTGGCTTGCATAGAAGTTGAAGAAGCGAAGCACGATCTCGCCCGTCGGATCCTCGATCCGCGAGATCAGCTGGCGCCGCGGCCGGTAGACGATCTCGGTCGAACGCACCGTGCCTTCCACCTGCACGGGCAAGCCGGGCGGGGCGCTCGCGATCGGGGTGATGCGTGTCTCGTCCTCGTAGCGCAGGGGCAAATGAAGAACGAGATCGAGATCGCGGTGAATTCCGAGGCGCGCGAGCTTCACTTGAACCGCCGGGTTGAGAGTCGAGAGCCGGGTGTTGAGGGCGACGGCATCGCCGCGGCGACCGAACGAAGCTTGGCGCCCGTCCCGGCTCTTTGCTCTCAACGAAGGACTCTCAACTGCCGAGCACGAGGATCGCATCCGCCTCGACCAGGGCGCCGCGCGGGAGCGCCGCGACACCGACCGCGGCGCGCGCCGGATACGGCTTGTCGAAATAGCGGGCCATGATCTCGTTGACGCGGGCGAAATGCGAGAGATCGGTCAGATAGACGGTGAGCTTCACCGAATCGGCGAGCGATCCGCCCGCCGCCTCGGCGACAGCCTCGAGATTTCGAAAGACGCGGTCGATCTGGTTGTCGATCCCATTGACGAGCTGCCCGGTTTGCGGGTCCAGGCCGATCTGGCCGGAGAGATAGAGCGTGTCGCCCGCGCGCACCGCCTGGGAGTAGGTGCCGATCGCAGCCGGCGCATTCGAGGTGAAAATGATCGATCGTGCCATGTCGGCGTGAAGTCCGTGTGGGGGCGAGCGTTTATAATATCCGCGCTGGGCTGGGAGGCGCCAGCGTCCCGGTATTCCGATGACTCCTCAGATTGCCAATCTTCTGAAGCTCGTGGGCACCCCAAGGGACGGCTCGCTGCTGCGCTTCTCCCTGGGAAGCGAATACCTGAAGAGCGCCGATTTCGAAGCAGCCGTCGCGCAGCTCCGGGCGGCGGTCGAAAAAGACCCCGGGTATTCCGCGGCGTGGAAGCTGCTCGGACGCGCGCTCGCCGAGAGCGGGCGCGCCGACGAGGCGCTCGCGGCCTATCGCAGGGGCATCGAAGTGGCCGAAAAGAAGGGCGACAAGCAAGCCGCCAAGGAAATGACCGTGTTCGCGCGTCGCCTCGAAAAGGGCCTCGCTTCAGGCGGGACAGGTGGCGGCCGTCCATGAGCGCGCTTGCGAATGTGCGCCAGAAGCTATTCGGCAAGCCGCTCGATCCCCTGGACAAGAAGACGCGACGGCATATTGCGCTCGTCGCCTTTTTCGCCTGGGTGGGCCTGGGCGCGGACGGGATCTCGTCGTCCTGCTACGGCCCCGAGGAGGCGTTTCGGGCCCTGGGCGAGCACACGCAGCTCGGCCTATACCTCGCGCTCGCCACCGCGGTGACGGTGTTCATCATCGCGCTCGCCTACAACCAGGTGATCGAGCTGTTCCCTACGGGCGGAGGCGGCTATCGGGTCGCCACGCGTCTGATCGGCCCGTACGCGGGCCTGACTTCGGGCGCGGCGCTGATTCTCGATTACGTGCTCACCATTTCGATCTCGATCGCGAGCGGCGTCGATGCGCTGTTCTCGTTGTTTCCGCTAGGCTTCCAGCCTTACAAGCTTGCGACCGAGGCCGTGCTCATCGCCGCGCTCGTGCTGCTTAACCTGCGCGGGATGAAGGAAGCGATCGCCGTGCTGTTGCCGGTCTTTCTGGGCTTCATTCTCACCCACGCGTTCCTTATCGTCTACGGCGTGCTCTCCCACGCGACGGCGCTGCCGACCCTCGCGCCGGACACTTGGCGCGAAACCTCGGCGCTTTCGACGCAGCTCGGCTGGACGGGGGTCGCGGCGCTGCTTCTGCTCGCCTATTCCCAAGGAGGCGGCACTTACACGGGGATCGAAGCGGTGTCGAACAACGTCAACGTCCTCGCCGAGCCGCGGGTGCATACCGGCAAGGTCACCATGTTCTACATGGCGCTGTCGCTCGCCTTCACCGCAGGCGGGATCATTCTGCTTTATCTGCTGTGGGGCGCCCGCCCGGTGGAAGGGCAGACGCTCAACGCGGTCGCGTTCGGCGCGATCATCGACAGCCTCGGGTGGGACGCACGGGTCGGCCAAGCCGCGTTGCTGGTGGTGCTCGCGCTCGAAGCGGGGCTCCTCTTCGTTGCCGCCAACACCGGCTTCCTGGGCGGTCCCGCTGTGCTCTCCAACATGGCCGCCGATTCCTGGGTACCGCACCAGTTCCGCTACCTCTCGACGCGCCTGGTCACCGAGAACGGGATTCTCGTCATGGGGGTCGGGTCGCTCCTCATCCTCTTGTGGACGGCGGGGAGCGTCTCGACGCTCGTGGTCCTGTACAGCGTCAGCGTGTTCCTGACTTTCGCGGTGTCGCTCTTCGGGCTGTGCCTGTACTGGGCCGGGCGCCGCGCCGGACGCAACTGGCTCGGAAGGCTGGCCTTGTCGGCTGCGGGCTTCGTCGTATGCGCGGGCATTCTGCTCATGCTGCTCGCCGAGAAGTTCCTCGAGGGCGGATGGCTCGCGGTGCTCATCATCGCAGCGATCATCGCCGCATGCGTCACGGTCCGCAACCACTACGACTGGACTCGGCGCCAGCTGAAGAAAATCGACGCCGATTTCTCCGGCATTGCGTTCGGCAGCGCGGTCAATCCGCCCAAGCCCGATCCCGCCCGTCCCACCGCGGCGTTTCTGGTGGGTTCGTCGCGCGGCGGCGGGCTGCACGCACTGCTGTGGGTCCAGCGCATGTTTCCGGACCACTTCAGGAACTTCATCTTCGTCAACGCCCGCGCGGTGGATTCCCAGAGCTTCGGCGGGCGCGAAGACCTCGACGCGATGAAGGTGGAGGCGAACGCGTCGCTCTCCTACTTCGTCAACTTCTGCAACAGCAAGGGCTGGGCGGCAAAGTCCTACCTCGCCTTCGGCACCGACCCGATCGACGAATTCACGCGGCTCGCCGAGCGCGTTCAGGCCGAGTTCCCCAACGCGATCTTTTTCACCAGCAAGCTGATCTTCGACCGCGACAACTGGTTCACCCAGCTGCTGCACAACCAGGCGGCGATGGCGCTGCAGCGGCGCTTTCACCTGCGCGGCATGCAGATGATCATCCTGCCTATGAAACTGAGCGTTTAGACCGTCTACTCACCCGGTTCACTCGCCCATCCCCTGCAGAACGCCGCGCCGAACAGTGTTTCAACCACGTTACGCAGCTCACGAGCGAAATCGATCTTAGGCAAGAAAGCATCGGCGCCCGCGGCGATCGCACCGAGCCGGTTCTCCATGCAGTCCTCGAGTGTCATCATCACCACCTTGGGAGGAGCCCGCAGCGCCTTGATCGAGGAAGCCACCGCCAATCCGCTCACACCGGGCATGCTGATGTCGATGAGCATGAGGTCGGGCTGCTCGGTGGCTGCGCGCGCCAGCGCCTCGCCCCCGGAATGCGCGCTCGCCAGCACCTCGAAGCCGCCGCTGCACGCGAGGAACTGCGCGACCGCGCTCGCGAATTGCAGGCTGTCGTCGACCACCATGACCTTGATGCGCTTCAACGCTGACCCTCCCAGACCCGGGCAAACGGCGTTCCGCTCCAGCGCCGTGCCGGCGGGCGCCGCTCCTCACGCTACACGATAGAGGTATTGGGAAGGCAAGCCAATCGGGCCCGCCCCGAGCAAGGTCAGCCAAATACCTTAGAAGCAGGCCGGCACCACAGGAAAACCCCCTGATGCTACTTCGCAGCGCTGATTAAGCCGCTGCGGATCGCGTACCTCACCAGGCCGGCGATGTCGTGAATCTGAAGGCGCTCCATGAGCTGGGCGCGATGGGTCTCGACGGTTTTGACGGAAAGCTCCAGCCGAAAGGCGATTTCCTTGGTGCTGTGGCCCTCGGCGATGAGCTGCAGCACCTGGCGCTGCCGCGGCGTCAGGTTGTCGGGCGCGGGCTGCTCGGCTCCGACCCGCTGGACGTAGCCTTCCACGACCTGCTTCGAGATCGGCGGGCTGAGATAGGTCTCGCCCTGCATCACGGCTTTCAAGGCGATTTCCAGCTCGGCGGTCGCGGAATCCTTGAGCATGTAGCCGGCGGCTCCCGCACGCAGCGCCTGAAGCACGTATTCCTCGTTTGCGTGCATCGACAGCATCACCACGTGCACCTCGGGAAGCTCCTGCTTGAGCTGAGCGCTCGCCTCAAGCCCCCCCAGGCCCGGCATGGAAATGTCGAGCAACACGACATCGGGGCGATGGGTGCGCGCCAGCTCCAGCACTTCGCCGCCGTTGCCCGCTTCGGCCACGACGGTGACGCCTTCCAGACCTTCCAGCAGCGCGCGTATCCCGGCCCGCACCAGGATGTGGTCATCCGCAAGAAGTATTCGCACCGGGTTCATGCGGGTCCCGCGCCGGCGCGGATCAAGGGAAGCGCGAGGCTCAACCGGGTCTCCCGCCCGGGCGCCGAGTCGAGCGCGAGCCGCCCGCCGGCGAGCGCGGCGCGCTCTTCCATGCTGAGCAGGCCCATGCTCCGGCCGGCCGCCGCGTCCAGACGCGCCGCCGCGACGTCGAAACCCCGCCCGTTATCGCGCACCTCCAGACGCAATTCGGCCTCCGTGCCGGCGAGCGTAACCCAAACTTCGCTCGCTTGCGCGTGGCGCGCGATGTTGGTCAGCGCCTCCTGGGCGATGCGAAAGCAGGTGGTCTCGATCTCCGGGGCGAGGCGCGGGGGCACCCCCTCGTGCATGAAGTTCGGCTTGAACCCGGCCCCGCCCGCCTGCCGATCGAGGTGCGAGCGCAGCGCCGCGACCAGCCCGAGGTCATCGAGCTGCGACGGTCTCAGGTCGCGCGACATGCGACGCACCTGCTCCAGCGCCTCGTCGATCGCCGCGACGCACTCGCTTCGGCGCGGCGCGTAATCGGCCAAAGAGGGATTGAGGCCGGCGAGGCGCAATTTCACCGCGGTGAGCAGCTGCCCGACGCCGTCGTGCAGCTCGCGCGCGACGCGACGACGCTCGGTTTCCTCGACCTGGAGCAGGCGCGCCGAAAGCGCCTGCAGTCTGCGATGGGCTTCCCGGAGCGCCTGTTGCGCGGCCCTGCCCTTGACGAGCTCCAGGCGATCGTTCAGGGCGCGGGCCACCACCGGCGCGAGGCGCTCGAGCCTTTCCTTCATCACGTAATCGGTGGCGCCCGCCTTGACGCTCTCGATGGCGCGCTCCTCGCCGAGCGTGCCGGAGATCAGGACAAAAGGGATTTCCAGGCCGCGCTCCTTCATCAGACCGAGCGCGCTCAGGCCGTCGAAACTCGGAAGATTGTAGTCGGCGAGGATCAGCTCGAAATCCGGCCGATCCAGACAGGCCTCGAAGTCCTCGCGAGTTTGCACCCGCAGCCAGTCGCAATCGTAGCCGGCGGCCTGTAGCTGACCCACCTCGAGTTCCGCGTCGAAGGCGTTGTCCTCGAGGATCAGGAGCTTGAGCGGCGTGGGCATGGGTCGATCAAGGCGGGGGCTCGTTCAGCAGCATCCAGAACAGCCCCAGCTGCCTCACCGCGTTGATGAATTTTTCGAACTCGACGAGCTTGACGACGTAGGCGTTTACCCCGCGCTCATAGCTCTCGGCGAGGTCGCGCTGCTCCCGCGACAAAGTCAGCACCACGACCGGGATCCGCTTGAGCGCGGGGTCCGCCTTGATGGTGCGCAGCACTTCCAGCCCGTCGACCTTGGGCATCTTCAAATCCAGCATCACGAGAACCGGGACCCCGCTTGCGCGACCGACGAAGGCGCCGCGCCGATAGAGATAGTCGAGCGCCTCCGCGCCGTCGCGTGCGACGTCCACTTCGTTGGCGACGTGCTTGGCGAGGGCCGCGAGCGTCAGCTCGATGTCGTTCTCGCTGTCTTCCACCAGCAGAATACGCCCATCCGACATCGGTTCACTCCATCTCGGGCCAAACAATACGTCAAATCGGGAAAGCCTGCGTGGAAAAGCCGAAGGCCCGGCAAGACCGGGCCTTCATGGGATGCTGGTGGAGTTGAGGAGGATCGAACTCCCGACCTTCGCATTGCGAACGCGACGCTCTCCCAGCTGAGCTACAACCCCACGTGACGGCGATTTTAGCGGCAATCCTCTGCCCCGGCAACGCGCTATGATGCGGGCAGAATCGCCCCGGGCGGAATTCCATGCAGATCAATCAGCCGTTCGGCTACAGTGAAATCGTCCCCCTCTACAAGAACCAGAAGGTGCGGCTGCCCGCTCCCGGAGCGCTTCCGGAATTCTGCCGCAAGGTCAACGCCGTGCCGATCTCGTATTCCGAATTCGCCGTGGCGTGCCGCGATTACCCGCTCGCGTTCATCACGACCGACCAGAGCAAGACTTTCCTGCCGGTCGCGGTGCTCGGGGTGACCGGCGGAGAGAATCTTTTTCTGCGCGCCGGGCAATGGGACGGCTCGGTCTACCTTCCGGCGTACGTGCGCCGCTACCCGTTTTGCATGGCGCGGGTCACGCTCGACTCGGTGGAGCAGGCCGACCGGCTGATCTGCGTCGAGAAGGCGTTCGTCTCGGAGGAGGGCGAGCGCATGTTCGACGACTCGGGCCTCGCGCTTGCGCGCTGGCAACCGATAGAAAAGCTGCTGCAGGAGTACGAGGCCGACCTCGAGCGCAGCCGCGAGCTGTGCGCGATCCTCGCCGATTACGCCTTGCTCGAGCCGTTCACCCTGCAGACATCGCTCAAGGGGAGCGAGGCCGTGAATCTCGGCGGCATGTACCGCGTCGAGGAAAGAAAACTCGAGTTCCTCAACGCCGCGCAGCACAAGAACCTGATCCGCAAGGGCGTCATGGGACGCATCTA
>DASPXL010000014.1:0-4302 GCA_035637375.1 Burkholderiales bacterium | reverse complement strand
GGCACTGCTCGTCGTAGGCGGCGTGAATCTCGGCGAAGCGGCGGGTGATTTCGTCCGTGATCTCGATGTCTTTCGCGCGCTTGCCCTCTTCTTTCGCCGCATTGATGAAGTACTGCGCCTCGCGCGCCGGGAACCTTTCTTCGTCGACGTTGAGCGCCTTCAGGACGCGCTTGACCGCCGCGTGCTGGTCCTGAGAATCGAGGATCTGAAAGAGCTGCGGCAGGCCGGCGTCGCGGTAATGCGCGCGCAAGAGGCGGTTGCACAGGCCGTGAAAGGTGCCGACCCACATCCCGCGGGTGTTGATCGGCAGCATCGCCGAGATGCGCGTGAGCATTTCCTTTGCCGCCTTGTTGGTGAAGGTGACGGCGAGGACGCCGTTCGGGCTGACGTTCCCGGTCTGGATGAGCCAGGCGATGCGAGTGGTGAGAACGCGCGTCTTGCCGGAGCCCGCGCCGGCGAGGATCAGCGCCGACTGGTCGGGAAGCGTGACCGCGGCGAGCTGCTCGGGGTTGAGGTTTTCAAGGAGACTGGGCATGCGCTCGTTCGCGAATGGGCGATTTTACCGCCGCGAAGGCGAACGCCAAAAGAAGGCCTCGGAACTGCACCGAGGCTCGCGGATTCAACGGTCCTTGACCGGCAGCCGGCCGATAGGCGCTAGGTGCCGACTTTGTACTCGTGCCCCCGGAAACGGGGGTGCTGCTTGAGCGCGCCCGCGACGAACTCTGCGTCTTTCCTCGTTTCGAAATTGGACAGCCGCACGTTGTAGACGCGCTTGCCCCCGGCCTTCGCGGGGATGATCTCGGCCGGATAACCGGCCTTGCGCAAATCCGTATAAAGATCCAGCGCCCGGTTGTGCGTCAGGCCCGGGGAGGCGGTGAGCTTCCATTTGCCGCCGCGCCTGGACACGCCCTGGCCCGTCCGGGTTTCGGTTTCCCCCGCCCAATCCCTCAACTGATCGGCGAGCACGATTGCGACCGGCTGCGACCGTCCCATTTCACGAACGTAAAAAGACAGCCGCTGATCCATGGCGATCGGGCTCTCGCCCGGCGGCGTGAGGTCGATTCTGCCCTCGATCAGGCACACGATCTGGCGGTCCGCCGCGGAACGGCCCCAGAGATCCGTGCCGCGGATGCCAGCGGTCACGGTCCTGATGGCGATTCTCACGTCGCGCTTGCCGCGGAACGGCGCGAACACTTCGGTGGTGAACCGGAACGCCCCCTCGGCCACTTTCAGCGCCGCCTCGAAAACGTTGCCGCGGCGCATGCGCATGTTGTCGAGCACGAGCGAGCCTTTCTCGCCGAGCTTGATCGCGCTCCCGTCCGCGGTCCGCAGAAGCAGGCGCGAATTGTCCCCGGTTCTGACGCTGTCGCTGTCCCTGAGCTCCATGCCCGGGACGAGCGGATAGCGCGCGCGGCCGCGCTCGACCCAGGCGGGCATCTGCACCGCCTCGACCATCGCAAGCGGTGCGGGGCGCGCCGGCTTTGATTTGGACTGCGCGATCGAGGCGCCGGGCGCACCCAGCACGAGCGCGATGAATGCCGCGCCGATCGAGAATTGCTTCCTCATGACTGTCTCCACTCGGTCTCCGATCCGCCTGATGCAAAGCTAGCGGGTCTGGATGCGGGCCACCGCGGTTATAATTCACGCTTTTCCGCGAACCCGTCCGTGCAGACCCAGTACGACCCGAAAACCATCGAGCGAGAGGCGCGGGAGCACTGGGACCGCAGCGGCGCTTTTCGCGCGGCCGAGGAACCGCCCGGACCGGGCCGTCGCCCGAAATTCTATTGCCTTTCGATGTTTCCATACCCCTCGGGCAAGCTGCACATGGGGCACGTGCGCAACTATACCATCGGGGACGTGATGACCCGCTTCCACCGGATGCGGGGCTACAACGTGCTGCAGCCGATGGGCTGGGACGCATTCGGGCTGCCCGCGGAAAACGCCGCGATGGCGAACGGCGTGCCCCCGGCCAAGTGGACCTACGAGAACATCGCCTACATGAAAAAGCAGCTCCAGTCGCTCGGCTTCGCCATCGACTGGGAGCGCGAGCTCGCCACCTGCTCGCCCGGTTACTATCGCTGGAACCAGTGGCTGTTTCTGCGCATGCTCGAGCGCGGCCTCGTCTACAAGAAGACCGGCGTCGTCAACTGGGACCCGATGGACCAGACCGTGCTCGCGAACGAGCAGGTGATCGACGGCCGCGGCTGGCGCACCGGCGCGCCCGTCGAAAAGCGCGAGATCCCGATGTATTACATGCGCATCACCGCTTACGCCGAGGAGCTCCTCGCCTCGCTCGACCAGCTCCCGGGATGGCCCGAGCGCGTGAAGACGATGCAGGCCAACTGGATCGGCAAGAGCCACGGCGTCAATATCGGCTTCCCATACGAGTTGGGCGGGGAGAAGAAGCTCTTGCGCGTCTTCACCACGCGCGCCGACACGCTGATGGGCGCCACGTTCTGCGCGGTGGCCGCCGAACATGCGCTCGCAGCGCACGCGGCGAGATCGAACCCGAAGCTCGCCGCTTTCGTAGAGGAATGCAAGCGCGGCTCGGTGATGGAGGCCGAGCTCGCGCTGCTCGACAAGAAGGGAATGCCGACGGGCCTTTTCGTCGCCCACCCGATCACCGGCGAAAAAATCGAAGTCTGGATCGGCAACTACGTGCTCATGGCCTACGGGGAAGGGGCAGTAATGGGCGTGCCCGGGCACGACGAGCGCGATTTTGCGTTCGCGAAGAAGTACGGACTGCCGATCAAGCCGGTGATCGATGTCGAAGGCAAACCCTACTCGACCGACGCCTGGCAGCCTTGGTATGCCGCCTACGGCCGCTGCGTCAACTCGGGCAAATACAACGGCCTTGATTATCAGGGCGCGGTGGATGCCATCGCCGCCGACCTTAAAACGAAGGGCCTGGGCGACAAGCAGGTCACCTGGCGGCTGCGCGACTGGGGCATCTCGCGCCAGCGCTACTGGGGGACGCCGATCCCGATCGTTCATTGTGCGTCCTGCGGCGACGTGCCGGTGCCCGACAGCGAGCTTCCGGTGGTGCTGCCGGAAGACCTCGTTCCCGACGGCACCGGCAATCCGCTCGCGAAAACGCCGTCTTTCGTGAATCGCTCGTGTCCGAAATGCGGCAAGCCGGCAAAGCGCGAACCCGACACCATGGACACCTTCGTCGATTCGTCCTGGTACTTCATCCGCCACGCCTGTCCCGATCAGAATAAAAGCATGGTCGACGAGCGCGTGAAATACTGGATGCCGGTCGATCAGTACATCGGCGGCATCGAGCACGCGATCCTGCATCTGCTCTACTCGCGCTTCTGGACCAAGGTGATGCGCGAGCTCGGCCTCGTCTCGGTGGACGAACCGTTCACGAGGCTTCTCACTCAGGGCATGGTGCTGAACGAGATTTTTTACCGCAAAGCAAGCGATGCCCGGATCACTTACTACAACCCCGCCGAGGTCGAGCTCAAGCACGACGACAAGGGCCAACGCGTCGGCGCGGTATTGCGTTCCGACGGCAAACCCGTGGAGTCCGACGGCATCGGCACCATGTCGAAGTCGAAGAACAACGGCGTCGATCCGCAGGATCTCATCGAGAAATACGGGGCGGACACCGCGCGGCTATTCATGATGTTCGCCTCGCCGCCGGAGCAGACGCTGGAATGGTCGGACAGCGGCGTCGAAGGTGGATCGCGCTTCCTGAGAAGGCTTTGGGCGCTTTGTGCGGAAATGAAGAACAGGTCCAATGACGTATTTGCGTCCGGGACCGATCTCAAAGTTGATTTCGGTGCCGCGGGCGAAGATGTCAAGGCGCTACGCTTCGTAACGCATTCGACGCTAAGTCAAGTCGTTTTCGACTATGGACGTTACCAATACAACACCGTTGTATCGGGTGCGATGAAAATGCTGAATGCGCTCGAGGCATTTGAACCACATATTGGGGTAGCTCGGGGTAGTGGAAACGAGTCGAATCTGACCTTGCGTGCTGCCGCATTTATAGAAGGTCTTGGAATTATGCTCCGCGTGCTATACCCGGTGACGCCTCACATTACTAACGCGCTCTGGAAAGACCTTGGGTACGCCGCGCAGTACGGTGATCTTGTTACTGCTCCCTGGCCAACTGTTGACGAAGCCGCGCTTGAGCAAGAC
Organism: Burkholderiales bacterium; assembly: GCA_035637375.1. Classification (GTDB taxonomy): domain Bacteria; phylum Pseudomonadota; class Gammaproteobacteria; order Burkholderiales; family SG8-39; genus VBDM01. The sequence goes on along the minus strand of DASPXL010000014.1, from coordinate 153 downwards.
GAAGTCGAGCTCGTCCTCCAAGTCAACGGCAAGCTGCGCGGCCATATGCGCGCGCCGAAATCGGCCGGTCGCGAGCAGCTCGAGCAGCTCGCGCTTGCGCACGACGCGGTAACGCGCTACACCAGCGGCCAGGCCGTGAAGAAAGTCGTCGTG
>DASPXL010000013.1:0-5517 GCA_035637375.1 Burkholderiales bacterium | reverse complement strand
CGCCGCGACCGCGTCATGCTGCGCGGCCGCGGCAAGATCGCCTTCGGCACTTCGACCCGGGCCGCGGCCGAGCTGCTGCTGTTCGATTGTTCGTGACCCGGGCTACCGGCGTTCCGCCCGCATCGCGCGGGCTCCCGGTGTTAAACTTCGGCTTTTCCGGGGAGTCGGCGTGAATCGGGTCGCATCGGCGGCGCGTCCTGCGCTTTTGGGAAAGGAACACTGGACCCGCAAGGGCGGCGCGCGCGGCGTGAGGCTCTTTCTCTGGCAAAAGCCGCCCGCCGCCGGGACGCGGAAACGGGGCACGGTGCTTTTCGTGCACGGCTCCTCGATGGCCTCGCAGCCGACTTTCGACCTGCACGTGCCCGGGCGCCCCGATTCCTCGGCGATGGACTGGTTCGCCGCGCGCGGCTTCGACACCTGGTGCATGGACCACGAGGGCTACGGGCGCTCGGACAAGTCGCGCGCGATCAACTGCGACATCGCCAACGGCGCCGATGATCTCGCCGCCGGCAGCGAATACATTCTCAAGAGCACCGGGGCGGGCAAGCTGCTGGTCTACGGGATCTCCTCGGGCGCGCTTCGGGCGGCCTTGTTCGCTCAAGCGCACCCCGAGCGCGTGGCGCGCCTTGCGCTCGACGCCTTCGTGTGGACCGGCGAGGGGAGCCCCACGCTCGCCGAGCGCAGGAAGAAGCTGCCCGAGTTCTCGGCGAAGAACCGCCGGCCGATCGACCGCGTTTTCGTGCACAGCATCTTCGAGCGCGATCATCCCGGCACCGCGGACAAGGCGACCGTCGACGCTTTTGCCGAGGCCATCGTCGCGCTGGACGATTCGGTGCCGACCGGGACCTACGTCGACATGTGCTCGAAGCTCCCGATCGTCGATCCGGCCAAAATCGCGGTCCCCACGATCGTCATGCGCGGGCAGTGGGACGGGATCGCGTCCGTCGAGGATCTGATCGAATTTTTCAAGCGGCTGCCCAATCCGGACAAGCAGTTCGCGGTGATGGCGGGCGTCTCGCACGCGAGCTTCCAGCAGAAAAACTACCTGACGGTGTACCACATCCTGCACTCGTTCTTCTCGCAGCCTGAGCCGGCGTACCGGGGGTGAGGCGTGAGTCGGGACCCGAGGATCGGGGAGGACACCCTGAAGACGGCGAAGAGAGCATTGTCCGGCTTTGCCGCGTGCGGCTTGCTGTTCGCGTCGGTGGCGGCTGCGCAAGGCTATCCCACGCACCCGGTGCGCATCGTGATCCCGCTCTCCCCGGGAGGCACGACCGACGTCCCGGGGCGCATGGTCGCCCAGAAGCTCTCCGAGACGCTCGGACAGCAGTTCTTCGTCGAGAACCGGGCCGGCGCGGGCGGCACGATCGGCACCGACTTCGTCGCAAAGGCGAAGCCCGACGGATACACGCTGCTGCTCACGGCGACGCCTTTCGTGATCACCCCGCACGTGTACAAGAACATGCCGTATGACGCGCTCGCCGACTTCACGCCGGTGATCCGCATCGCCTCCGGCCCGTATGTCCTCGTCGTGCATCCTTCGCTCGGGGTGAATTCCGTGAAGGAGCTGATCGCGGCTGCAAAGAAGCAGCCCGGCAAGATCGATTTCGCGAGCTCGGGCAACGGCAGCGCGCAGCATCTCGTCACGGAGCTCTTCATGTACATGGCCGGGATCAAGCTCAACCACGTGCCGTACAAGGGCAGCGGGCCGGCGCAGCAGGACCTGATGTCGGGGATCGTCAAGGTGAGCTTCGTCGGAACGCCGATCGCGATCCCGCACATGAAAGCGGGAAGGCTGAAAGCGCTCGGGGTGAGCACGGCGAAGCGCTCCCCCGAGATGCCCGGCGTGCCGACCATCGCGGAAGCGGGCGTGCCGGGCTACGAGGCCCTCGTCTGGATCGGCATGCTCGCTCCGGCCGGCACGCCGCACGAAATCATCGCGAAGCTGAACGGCGAGATCGGGAAGCTCGTGCGCACCGACGAGGTGAAGAAGCTCCTCGCCCCGACCGGCATGGAGCCCGACCCGGACACGCCCGAGGGGTTCGGCGCCTACGTCAAGGCCGACTACGACAAATGGGGGAAGGTCGTCCGCGATTCCGGGGCGACGGTGAACTAGCTTGCTGAAGGAAATGCCATGAATACCCGCGACGCCGCGCTTGCGAAAGTCCGCGAACTGAGCCATTTCATCGGCGGCAAGCACGTCTCCGGCGAAAGCGGCCGCTTCGGCGATGTGTTCAACCCGACGACCGGCGCGCTTTCGGCCCGGGTGCCCTTTGCGTCCAAAGCCGAGGTGGAGCGCACGATCGCCAACGCAAAAGAGACTTTCGCCGGCTGGTCGGAGACTTCACCCGTGACGCGGGCGCGCGTGATGTTCCGCTTCAAGGAGCTGATCGAGCGGCATATGGACGAGCTGGCGGTCCTGATCGCCTCCGAGCACGGCAAGGTGCTCTCCGACGCCAAGGGCTCGGTCCAGCGGGGGCTCGAGGTGGTCGAGTTCGCCTGCGGCATTCCGCACCTGATGAAGGGCGAGTACTCGGACAATATCTCGACCGGGATGGACCTGTACTCGCTGCGCCAGCCGCTGGGGGTGTGCGCGGGGATCACCCCGTTCAACTTCCCGGCGATGGTGCCGATGTGGATGTTCCCAATGGCGATCGCCTGCGGCAATACTTTCATCCTCAAGCCTTCCGAGAAAGACCCTTCGTGCCCGCTGCGCCTCGCTGAGCTGATGCTCGAGGCGGGCGCGCCTCCTGGCGTGCTGAACGTGATCAACGGCGACAAGGAGGCGGTGGACACCCTGCTCACCGATCCGCGCGTCGCCGCGGTGAGTTTCGTCGGCTCGACGCCGATCGCCAAGTACGTTTTTGCGACCGGCTCGGTCAACGGCAAGCGCGTGCAGGCACTTGGCGGCGCGAAGAACCACATGGTGGTGATGCCCGACGCAGACATCGAGGTTGCAGCCGAGGCGTTGATGGGGGCCGCCTACGGCTCCGCGGGCGAGCGCTGCATGGCGATTTCGGTGGCGGTGCCGGTGACCGACCGCACGGCGAACGAGCTGGTCGAAGCGATGACCCCGAAGATCAGGAAGCTGAAGATCGGGTCCTCGACGGACAATTCATCCGAGATGGGGCCGCTGGTGACGCGCGAGCACCGCGAAAAGGTCAAGAGCTACGTGGATCTCGGTTTGAAGGAAGGCGCAAGCCTCGTTGTGGACGGGCGCGACTTCAAAGTGTCCGAGCACCCCAACGGCTTCTTCCTCGGCGGCAGCCTGTTCGACAAGGTGATGCCCTCGATGCGCATCTACAAGGAGGAGATCTTCGGGCCGGTGCTCTCCGTGGTGCGGGCGAAGAATTTCGAGGAAGCGCTCGCGCTGCCTTCGGATCACGAATACGGCAACGGCGTGGCAATATTCACCCGGAACGGCGACGTGGCGCGCAACTTCACGCACAAGGTCGCTTGCGGCATGGTCGGCATCAACGTGCCGATCCCGGTGCCGCTTTCCTTTCACAGCTTCGGCGGCTGGAAGCACTCGATCTTCGGCGACATGAACCAGCACGGGCCCGAAGGCGTGCGCTTCTACACCCGGATCAAGACGGTGACCGCGCGCTGGCGCGAGGGCGTGAACCCCGGCGCCAACTTCGGCATGCCCTTGATGAAATGACGAAATGAGCGCAAGCGAATTTCGTCATCCCGGCCTGCCCCCGAATGACTCTATCGGGGAACGCGCGCAGCGCGAGCCGGGATCCAGCGTCGTTCCGGGCAAAAGTCGCTGGATTCCCGCTTTCGCGGGAATGACGAAGCGGTGGCGAGGGTAGAAGAATGGTCAATCTCCACGATATCCGCTACCTGCGGATCGGCACGCCGGACCTCGAGTCCGCGGTCGAATTCGCGACCAAGATCGTCGGCCTGCAGCTCGTGGGCCGGGAAGGCAAGGCGGCTTATTTCCGCAGCGACAAGGTCTCAGCGCGCGGCGACACGCGCGACCACACGCTCGTCTATTTTGAGGGCGACCCTTCCGACCACGTCATCGCCTTTGATCTCAAGAACCGGGACGACTTCGACAAGGCGGGCGCGGAGATCGAAAAGGCAGGACACCCGGTGCACTACGGCGCCAAGAACGAGTGCGAGCTGCGCCGGGTGCAGCAGTTCCTCGCCTTCAAGGACCCGACCGGGAACAAGATCGAGATCGTGGTGCGGCCCTTCCATTCCGGGCCGCGCTACTTTCCGTCGCGCGACGCCGGAATCACGCATTTCAGCCACATCGGGCTGCGCACCTCCGACGCTCCGAGAGACGAGGCGTTCTGGACGCGGCTCCTGAACGCCCGGGTGTCGGACTGGATCGGCGATGCGCCCCTGCTGCGCGTGAACACGATCCATCACACGCTCGCCCTGTTCCCCTCGCCCCATCCGGGCGTGCAGCACATCAACCACCAGGTCGAGGACTTCGACGACGTGATGCGCTCGTATTATTTCCTGCGCGACCAGGGCGTGAAAATCGTCTTCGGGCCCGGGCGGCATCCTTCCTCGTCGGCCTGCTTCCTTTACTTCGAGGGACCCGACAAGATGGTCTACGAATACTCGGTCGGCGTGAAGCACATCCTGCCCGAGGAGGAAGCCGCGCACCGGCCGAGGCAGTTCCCTTTCGCGCCCGAGTCGTTCTGCATGTGGGGCTCGTTGCCGGACGTCCCGGAGTTTCGCAAGGGCGAGCGCGAGACCGGCAGGAAGGGCGCGGCGCTCAAGACCGTTGCATGACCGGGCTCGCCTGCTCACCGGACAAGAATCCCGCAACAGCCGCCCCGGCAAGTTCGCAGCCGATCGACAAGGAGGAGACATGACGCGAATCGCCCGTTTCGTCGTGGCCGCGACGGCACTGGCGTTCGCCTCGTGCGCAGGCGCGCCGCCCAAGCCCGTCAGCGTCATCGTCTTTCCCGGCGGCTTCAACTGGCCGATCTGGGTCGCGCAGGAGAAGGGGCTGTTCGCAAAAAACGGGATCGAGGTCAAGCTCACCCCGACGCCGAGCTCGGTGTTTCAGCTGACCAACCTCATCGACGGCAAGTTCGATATCGCGATGACGGCGATCGACAACCTCATCGCTTACCGCGAAGGGCAGGGCGAGGTGCCGAAGCCCGGTCCGGATCTGTTCGCGTTCATGGGCGGTGACAACGGCTTCCTGAGGCTCGTCACCGTCCCGGAGGTGAAGAGCTTCGGCGATCTGCGCGGCAAGACGCTGTCGGTGGACGCGCTCACGACGGGCTACGCCTTCGTGCTGCTCGAAATCCTCGAGCGCAACGGACTGCTGAAGGACCGCGACTATGCGACCGCCGCCGCGGGAGGCGTGCTGCAGCGGTTTCAGGCGCTGATGGAGAAGAAGCACGCCGGCACGCTGCTGCTGTCGCCGTTCGAGGTGCAGGCCGAGGCGCGCGGCTTCAACCGCCTAGCGAACGCGACCGACGTGCTCGGGCGCTACCAGGGACTGGTGGGCGGCGCGCGCAAGGCCTGGGCGGAGCAGAACCGCGA
>DASPXL010000012.1:0-3805 GCA_035637375.1 Burkholderiales bacterium | reverse complement strand
GGCCGCGGCTCGCCTCGCGGATCCTCTGATAGACGTTCCTCTCCTGCCATTCCTTCACCCATTGCGGCTCGCGCCTGGCCAGATCGCCGCGCATCGGAAAAGGCGTATCCGGAAGATTCAGGGTTTTCTTGTAATCGGTCTTGTTCTCAGGCATCGCGGTGATCCAGGAGGAAGCTCCTCGCGGCCTCGCAGTCGCGCCCGATCTGGGCCTTGAGCGCATCGAGGTCGGAGTACTTCTCCTCGTCGCGGATCTTGTGCAGGAACTCGACGCGCACGTGCGCCCTGTAGAGGTCGCCGGAAAAATCGAACAGGTGCACCTCGAGCACCGCGCGGCCGCTCGCCGTGATCGTGGGCCGGACGCCCAGGCTCGCGACGGCGGGGCGGGCGGCGGCGCCGATGCCGTGCACCCTCACCGCGTAGATGCCGGTGAGCGGGGGGCGGTTGTGCTTGAGCTGCACGTTGGCGGTGGCGAAGCCGAGCTCGCGCCCGAGCTTTCTCCCATGGACGACGCGCCCGCTGATGCTGTACGGCCGGCCGAGCAGCGCTTCGGCCGCCGCGAGCTCGCCGGCGGCGAGCGCGGCGCGGACCGCCGAGCTCGACACGCGCGCGCCGGCGCGCGTCACGACCGGCATGATCTCCACCTCGTATCCGCAGCGGCCGCCGAGACTTTTCAAGAGCGGGAGGTCGCCCGCGCGCTTCGCGCCGAACCGGAAGTCCTCGCCGACGAGGATCCAGCGCGCCTTGAGCCGTTGCGCGAGCACCTGCTCGACGAAGGCCCCGGGCTCGAGCGCGGCAAACGGCCTCGCGAAGCGCTGAACATGAACCCGCTCGACTTTGTGAGCCGCGAGCAATTCGAGTTTTTCTCGCAAGGAGGCGAGCCGGGTCGGCGCCGACCGCGGCGCGAAGAATTCCCGCGGATGAGGTTCGAACGTCAGCACGCAACTGACCAGAGCGCGCCTGCGTGCCTCGCCGACGAGGCGCTCGAGCATCGCCCGGTGCCCGAGGTGAATGCCGTCGAAATTGCCCACGGTCAGCGCGACCGGTGGCAGCGTGGCGTCGGAAGCGCCGTGGGTAAGCAGCATGAAGCCGGAGAACAAACGCAAAGTTTTGAATTATAGCGGCTTCCCGTCGACGCCAAATTCCGGGAACGGTTTCGGCGCCCCGCAGCGCAGAATACGCGCCGGCACAAGGCGTAAGATGTCCGGCAAAAGGACCGATGACCAGGTGAAATCCCTCGACGAGCAGATGGCGATCTACGCCGCCTACCACCGCAACCGCTGGAACAGGCTCACGCACTTCATCGGCGTCCCGGCGATCGTCTTTGCGATCCTGATTCCGATGAGTTGGGTCCCGCTCGGGGCCGGCGTCACGCTCGCTCACGTCTTTCTTGGAGTGGTCCTCGCGTACTACCTGTTGCTCGATTTCCCGCTGGGCCTCGCAACCGGGGTCATGTCGTTTGCGCTCCTCTATACCGCGGAGCTCGCTGCCGGCAGCGGTGTCGGTTCGGGCTGGATCTGGTTCGGCGCCTTCTTCGTCGGCGGGTGGATCTTCCAGCTCGCCGGCCACGCGTTCGAGGGCCGCAGGCCGGCGCTCGCGGACAACCTGTTCCAGATATTCGTCGCGCCGATTTTCCTCGTTGCGGAGGTTTTCTTCGCTCTCGGATTGAAACGCGACGTGCTCAAGAAAGTCGAAGCCCGCCTGGCCGAAATGAGTCCCGCGAAATGAGCCGCCGTCAGGCCGGCTCGATTTCGCGGACGTAAGGCGGCGCGCAGCGCGCGTCCGCCTTTACGCTCAGTTGAGCCGCGCGGCGGACTGCCTGAGCTCGACGAGCTTGCCGTGGATCTCCGAAGCGTCCGGCGCCTGCGGGCGCCGCCGCAAATAGTTCTGGAGGTCCGACAGCGCCGGCCGGAAGCATTCGAGCCGCTGGTACACGAGCCCCCGGTCGCGCAGCTCCTCGGCCGACTCGGGCGTCACGAGCAGCATCCGGTGCATCACCGCGAGCGCCTGCTCGAGCTTTCCGGCCTGCATGTAGATATTTTTCAGATTGCGCAGGACCCGCGCGATGATCTGGCGCGGCGTCGCAGGCTCCAGGTACTGCTCGAGCTGCGCCTCCTCCGCCTTGCCCGAGGGAAGCACTTGCGCGAGGCGCTGGCGCAGATCCGATTCGGATTGCGCCTCCCCGCCGGTGAACGGGTCGAGCACGAGCTGGCCGCGCCTGACTGCGAGCTTGACGAGAAAATGCCCGGGGAAGGAAACGCCCTTCAGGTTGAGGCCCAGGCGCTTGCCGACTTCGAGATAGAGAATGGACAGCGTGATCGGAATCCCGGTGCGCCGCTCCATGACCTCGTTCAGATAGCTGTTGCGGGGATCGTAGTAGTCGCCGACGTTGCCCGAGAAGCGCATCTCGTTGAACAAGTAGTAGTTCAGCGCGAGCACTTTCTGCTCGGCAAAAGCATCGCCCGCGACGCGCTTCCTGATCGCCGCCGCGATATCGTCGAGCCGCCCGAGATAGGCCTCTATATCGATGTCAGGATAGATATCTTGGGCGAGCATAAGGCTCGCTTCGGCGAGATTGAACTGGTCGCGCGAAACGATTTCGGCGAAATGCTCGAGCATCGTATTCATTCCGGCCGGGCGCTCACGCCGCGCGCCTGGTGAAATCGCCGGGCCGGAATCCGAGCAGCCACAGGCAGGCGAAATAAGCGGCGGCGCCGAGGAGCACCAGGCCCGAGATCGCGACGGCCCGCGTCGCCCCGGAGGCGCCGAGCCACCAAGGCGCCGGGCCCATCGCAAGCCACAACGCGGCCGCCATCGCCGCCAAGGCGGCCGCCACCTTGAGCGCGAAGGTCCCCCAGCCCGGCAGCGGCAGGTAGATCCCGTGCCTGCGCAGCTGCCGGAAAAGCAGGCCGGCGTTGAGACAGGCCCCGAGCCCGATCGCGAGCGCAAGCCCCGCGTGCTTCAGGGGAACGATCAACGCGGCGTTCATCAACTGAGTGGCGATCAGGGTCACGATGGCGATTCGGACCGGCGTCCTGATATTTTGCCGCGCATAAAAGCCGGGCGCCAGCACCTTTACGAGGATCAGGCCGAGCAGGCCGACGCTGTAGGCGATGAGCGCCCGGCGGGTCATCCAGACGTCGTGCTCGCCGAATTGCCCATAGTGAAACAGCGTCGTGACGAGCGGCACCGAAAGCAACGCCAGCGCGACGGCGGCCGGCGCCGCAAGGATGAACGTGAGGCGCAGGCCCCAGTCGAGCAGCTTGGAATATTCGCCTTCGTCGGAGGCGGAGTGGTATTTCGACAGGCTCGGCAGCAGGACGGTCCCCAGCGCCACGCCCAGCAGCGCGGTGGGAAATTCCATCAGCCGGTCGGCGTAGTAGAGCCAGGAGACGCTGCCGTTTTCGAGAAACGACGCGAATATGGTGTTGATCAGCAGGCTCACCTGGCCGACGGAGACGCCGAGCGCGGCCGGCGCCATCAGGACGAGAACCCGGCGCACGCCCGGGTCCGAAAAGGACAGTTTCGGCCGCGGCAGCATGCCGATCCTCGCGAGCGCCGGAAGCTGCAGCGCGAGCTGCAGCACGCCGCCCGCGAACACCGCCCAGGCGAGCACCATCACCGGCGGCTCGAAATACGGCGCGAACAGCAAGGCGCCGAAGATGAAGGAGAGATTGAGCAGCGCCGGGGTGAGCGCCGGTATCGCGAAGCGGCTCCAGGTATTGAGAATGCCGCCGGCAAACGAGACCAGCGAGATAAACAGGATGTAGGGGAAGGTGATCCGCAGCATCGCCACCGTCAGATCGAA
>DASPXL010000011.1:0-2110 GCA_035637375.1 Burkholderiales bacterium | reverse complement strand
AAATACCCGGGCTCGTAGCGCTCGCCCGCCCGCGCGCCCGGCCGGAACGCGGAGGAAAGCGTTTCGATCTCTTTCGGGTCGAGCTGCAGATCGACCGCCGCGACGTTCTGCTCGAGCCACTTCTGCTGCTTGGTCCCAGGGATCGGGAAGACGTCCTCGCCGCGCGAGAGCAGCCACGCGAGCGCGATTTGCGCCGGCTTTGCGCCGCGCTTCGCCGCGATCGCCTCCAGCGGCTTGATGAGCTCGAGGTTCTTCTCGAAATTGCCGGGCTTGAAGCGCGGCTGCTTGCGGCGGACGTCGTGCGCGGCGATGTCGTCGATTCTCCTGATGTTGCCGGTGAGGAGCCCGCGCCCGAGCGGCGAGTAGGCGACGAAGCCGATGCCGAGCTCGCGGCACGCGGGAAGGATCTTGTCCTCGACGTCGCGCGCCCAGAGCGAATACTCCGTCTGGAGCGCGGTGATGGGATGCACCTTGTACGCGCGGCGAAGCGAATTCGGGCCCACCTCGGAGAGCCCCAGATATCTCACCTTGCCGGCCTTGACGAGCCCGGCCATCGCGCCCACTGTCTCCTCGATCGGCACCTCGGGGTCGATGCGGTGCAGGTAATAGAGGTCTATCGTTTCGATGCCGAGCTGCTTCAGGCTCGCGTCGCAGGCCTCGCGCACGTACTCGGGCTTGCCGTTGTAGGCCTTGCTGCCGTCCGGGTTGTCGAAGTTGCCGAACTTGGAGCAGACGATGACCTTGTCGCGCCGGCCCTTGAGCGCGCGGCCGAGCATGCGCTCATGGCGCCCTTTCATGTAGCGGTCGGCGGTGTCGAAGAGCGTGACGCCGAGGTCCATCGCGCGGTGCACGGTCTCGATCTGCACCTCGTCGTCGCGCTCGCCGAAGTTCGTGGTGGCGCTTCCCGCGCCCAGGCCGATGGCGGAGACCGCCGGGCCGTTCTTGCCGAGTTTGCGGTACTTCACTGGATTCCCGCTTGCGCGGGAATGACGAGGTCGCGGTTCATCAATCGGCCTTGATGCCTGCGGCCCGGATGATCGGCGTCCAGCGCGCGAGCTCGCTCTTCACCCAGTCGCCGAGCTCTTCGGGCGTGCCGGGCGCGGCCGCGACGCCCTGCTTGAGAAACGTCTCCTGCGTCTCGGGCGCGCGCAGGATATCGCCGATTTCGCTGTTGAGCTTCGCGACGATCGATTTCGGCGTCCTCGCCGGCGCAAAAAGGCCGAACCAGAGCTTGACGTCCATGCCGGCGATGCCGGCTTCCGCTGCGCTCGGGATCTCGGGCGAACCTGCGAAACGCGTGCTGCTCGACACCGCAAGCGCCTTCACCTTGCCCGCCTTCAATTGCGCGTGCGCGGTGAGCGGCGACAGGAACGACACCTGCACTTCGCCGGTGAGCATGGCGGTGAGCGCGTTGCCCGCGCTCTTGTACGGGATGTGCTGCAGCGGAACGCCGGTGATCCGCTTCAGGAGCTCGCCCGTGAGGTGGCTGGTCGAGCCGTTGCCGGCCGAGGAGTAGGCGAGATTGCCCTTGTCTTTCGCGTAGGCGATGAATTCCCGCGCGGTGCTCACCGGAAGCGCGGGATTGGTCACGAGCACGACGACGCCCTGCCCCACCATCGTGACCGGCTCGAAGTCCCTGACCGGGTCGTAGGGCAGGTTGTTCGCGTAGAGCGTGACCGCGCTCACCATGGGGCCGATGTGTCCCATCACCAGGTTGTAGCCGTCGGGCGGCGATTTGGCGACGACGTCGGTGGGGATGGTGCCGCCGGCGCCCGCGCGGCTGTCGACGATCACCGGCTGCCCCCAGCGCCCGGTGAGCTTCTGGGCGACGTAGCGCGAGAGGTAGTCGGCGGTGCTGCCCGTGCCCTGGCCGAAGATGCGGATGGTTCTCGACGGGAAGCTTGCCGCCGGGTCCTGGGCGCAGGCCAGCGTGGTGCCGAGAAGAAATGCCGTGAACGCTGCGAATGCTTTCATCGGAGCCCTCAATCGAGTTTCGCGCCGGCGGCCTTGACGACCTTCGACCATCGGGCGAGGTCGGCCCTGATCTGCGCGGCGAATTCTTCGGGCGTGTTCGCGACCGGCTCGATGCCGTCGCGGTCCAATCGCTCGA
>DASPXL010000010.1:0-2064 GCA_035637375.1 Burkholderiales bacterium | reverse complement strand
CCTGAGGCTTCCGGCATTGATCGTTGCCGCGCCGCACCAGTCCGAGCCGCCCTTTGCACTCGCGCAGGGCTTGGTATTGGCGCTCTTCATCTGGCTGGCGGTCGCCGCCGACAAGGGGTTCCGCGCCGAGCCGGCCGGCACGGCCTAGGGAACAATTGCCAGCAATGGTGCATCCGCTCATCAGGTCCGTCGCCACCGCCCTCTTGGCTGGTTTTTCCGGTGCCGTCTTCGCTGCGGTCGCCGCCGACCTCCTTCATCTATCCCCTGTAATCGCGGGCGTCGCGGCGGGGTTCGTGCTGGCCGTAGTCGTGTCAGTCATCACCTACCGCTATCGCCCAAGACCGCCAGGGGCAACGGACACCTGAGCCACCCAAGTAAGGTAAAATTCCGCATGCGGCCCGCTCTTACGTTGTGGCTGCTCCTGGCCCTCGCTACCGGCGGCGCCGCGCAACGGCGCAGCGCGGACCCCGACTCCGTGCGGATCGTCACGAGCGACATCGACAACTTCTGGCGCGCCTACGATCGGCTCACGAGGCATTCGACACACGACGACAGCGTCCGTGCCTTCGCAGAGGAATACTTCAAGCCCGCGAGCCCGGGCCTGGCCGAGTTCATCCGCCTGCGGATCGGTAGCCCAGACTCGCTGGTCGGCGCGCTGGGCCAGCTGCTCCGTTACTACGCGGCGATCCGCTCGAACACGCTTCGGATCCATGAGAAGACGGCGATCATTCGCGACGGGCTGCGCCGCTTCCAGGCACTCTACCCCGGAGCCGCCTTCCCCGACGTCTATTTTCTCATCGGGCGCTTCACCACCATGGGCACGGCGTCGGATCGCGGGCTCTATATCGGCGCCGAGATGGTCTCGAGCGACTCTTCCACGCCGACTGACGAGCTGCCCAGCTGGGCGCGGGCCGTGACCCTTCGGTCCGAGGTAATCCCGTGCATCGTCGTGCACGAGCTGGTCCACTATCAGCAAGCCAACGCGCGCAGCGGAACGCTGCTGGCGATGGTGCTGAACGAAGGCGTCCCCGACTTCCTGACCGATCACGCCGTCGGCTGTCAGGCGACCGGATCGGTCGTGTATGGGTATGGCGACCGGCACGAGCGGGAGCTCTGGGTGGAGTTCCAGCAGGCGAAGCACGGGACCGACTACAGCCGGTGGCTCCACAACGGCTTGACCACCACCGGCCGGCCCGCCAACCTGGGCTACTGGATGGGCTACCAGATCGCCAAGGCGTACTACGAGCGGGCGCCGGACAAGCGCCAGGCCGTGTACGACCTCCTCCACATCCACGACTACGACGCCCTGCTCGCGGCAACCGGGTATGCGGAGCGGATGGAGAGGTGAGAACCGCTCTTCGGGTGTCAGTCGAACGGGAAGCCGCACCGTCATCCGGGGATCGTGTCGCCGCGGGCCTGCGCGGATTCGGCCCGCTCGGCATCCTCGCGACGCTCGTCATCATCCTCGTAGGCAATTATCCCGTTGCGCCCGCGAGCGCTCTTCTGGTGCTCGTGTGGGTCCGGTGGTCACGCACGCCGTGGCGCGAGATCGGCTACGTCCGGCCCACGAGCTGGATCGTGGATCTGGCCGTCGGCATCGCGTTCGGCATCGCATTCAAGTTCCTGATGAAGGCGATCGTGATGCCGCTGCTCGGCGCCCCCGCGATCAATCCGGCGTTCCATTACCTGGCCGGAAACCGGGCCGCGCTCCCAGGAGCGGTGTACGCCATAATCGTCGGCGCGGGCTTCGGAGAAGAGACCGTCTTCCGGGGATACCTGTTCGAACGCTTCGGCAAGCTGTTCGGAGCCGGCGCGTGGGCCAGGCCGTCGATTGTGCTGCTCACCTCCGCATGGTTTGGGCTGGCGCACTATTCGCTCCAGGGGCTCGCCGGCGTCGAACAGGCCACGATCACCGGGCTTGTGTTCGGAACCATCTTCGCCATCACCGGCCGGATCTGGATACCGATGTTTGCGCATGCCGCGTTCGACCTGACCGCGCTCGCGATCATCTACTGGAATCTCGAATCCGACGTGGCGCACCTCATCTTCCAATAGTCCGGGAAC
>DASPXL010000009.1:0-2871 GCA_035637375.1 Burkholderiales bacterium | reverse complement strand
GCTTTTGCGCGGCTACCTCGCGAGCTTTCCTTCGCTCGATCTGCTCGACGTCGCCTTCCAGTCGACGCTCGACGCGGAAGGCCCCGAAGCGGCCTACAAGCTGGTGAAGGACGAGCTGCGGCGCAACCAGACGCTGCTCGGGCTGGACAAGCTGCTCGAAGCCCAGCTGATGGTCGCGCCCGTCGAGCGGCGCAACGACCTGGAGCTGGTGCGCAACCTCATACACAGCCATACGCGGCGGCTGGCGCGCTACCGCTGCGAAAACTGCGGGTTCAAGGCGCGGCAGTTCTACTGGCATTGTCCGGCGTGCGGCGGCTGGGAAACCTATCCGCCGAAGAGGAGCGAAGAATTCGAGCTGGCGCCGTGAGGCGCGAAACGGAGGGCATGAGTTGAAAGTCACCATCATCGGAACCGGCTACGTGGGCCTGGTCACCGGCGCATGTTTCGCCGAGGTCGGAAACGACGTGCTCGGCCTAGATCTCGACGAGGCGAAGATCCGCACGCTGGAAGAAGGTGGGCTCCCGATCTTCGAGCCGGGCCTCGTCGAAATCGTCAAGCGCAACCGCGCCGCGGGGCGGCTGCAATTCACGACCGAGGTCGAGCGCGCGGTGCAGTTTGGAACCGTGCAGTGCATCGCGGTGGGCACGCCCCCCGGGGAAGACGGCTCGGCGGACCTGCAACATGTGCTTGCGGCGGCGCGCGGCGTCGGCCGGCACATGACCGAGTACCGGGTCGTGGTGAACAAATCCACCGTGCCGGTCGGCACCGCCGAAAAAGTGCGCGGGACGATCTCGGCCGAACTGGGCAAGCGCGGCGTCGAGCTGCCCTTCGCCGTGGTCTCGAATCCGGAATTCCTCAAGGAGGGGGCCGCCGTCGAGGACTTCATGCGCCCCGACCGGGTGGTCGTGGGTGCCGATGACGCGCAGGCGGTAAAGATCATGCGCTCGCTTTACGCGCCGTTCCAGCGCAACCACGATCGCATCTTTCTCATGGATGCGCGTTCCGCGGAGCTCACGAAATACGCCGCGAACGCGATGCTTGCGACGCGCATCTCGTTCATGAACGAGCTCGCCAATCTCGCCGAGCGGCTCGGCGCCGACATAGAGGAGGTGCGCAAGGGCATCGGAGCCGATCCGCGCATCGGGTATCACTTTCTCTACGCCGGGGTCGGGTACGGCGGCTCGTGCTTTCCGAAGGACGTCAAGGCGCTGATCCGCACGGCCGAGGAAGCCGGCGGCGCGCTTCCGGTTCTTGAGGCGGTGGAGCGCGTGAACTCCGGGCAGAAGCGCGTTCTCGCGAGAAAGATCCTCGCGCGATTCGGGGGAAAACTCGCCGGCAGGCGCATCGCCGTCTGGGGCCTCGCGTTCAAGCCGAACACCGACGACATGCGGGAAGCTCCAAGCCGGGTTCTGATCGAGGAATTGCTCGCGAGCGGCGCAACCGTGAGCGCGTACGATCCGGTTGCGATGCCCGCGGCGAAGATCGCGTTCGCCGCGCTCCCGGGCATCCGCTACGCGGATTCGCCGCTTGCCGCGCTCGTCGGCGCGGACGCGCTCGCGGTCCTCACCGAGTGGCAGGAGTTCCGCAGCCCCGACTTCCGCGCGGTCCGGGAGCGGCTCAAGACCCCGGCGATCTTCGACGGCCGCAACCTCTACGATCCGCAGGAGATGAAGCGCTGCGGGCTGGAGTACTATCCGATCGGGCGGGCGGCAACTGGGGCGGGCGGGTGAAAGCGGAAAAACTTTCGGAGCTGCACAAGGCGCGCGTCCTCGTCGTCGGGGATGTGATGCTGGATCGGTACTGGTTCGGGAAGGTTGAGCGCATTTCCCCCGAAGCGCCTGTTCCAGTCGTAAAGATCGAACAGGGGCGCACCATGGAAACTCCCGGTGGGGCGGCAAATGTGGCAGCGAACGCCGCGGTACTCGGGGCGGATGTAGCGCTGCTCTCTGTGGTGGGAAACGACGAACCTGGCCGAAAGTTGGCGGAGCTGCTCGAGAAAGTCGGTGTCAGGACGAAGCTGCACACCGATGGGGACCTGACCACGACCGTGAAGTTGCGCGTGATCGGAAGGCAGCAGCAGATGCTGCGCATCGACTTTGAAACCCCTCCAAGCCACGAGGTCCTGCTCGACAAGCTCGCGGACTACGAGCAGATGATTTCCGACCGGAACGTAGTCATTCTGTCCGACTACGGCAAGGGGGGGCTTACGCACATCTCCCGGATGATCCAACTCGCCCGTACCCAAGACAAGATCGTCCTGGTCGATCCCAAGGGCGACGACTACTCGCGTTACGTCGGGGCGACTATAGTGACGCCGAATCGCGAAGAGTTTCGTGACGTCGCCGGGAGCTGGAAAACCGAAGAAGAATTCACGCACAAGGCGCACGCTCTGCGGGAAGAACTCAAGCTGCGGGCGCTGTTGGTGACGCTAGGCGAGGACGGAATGAAGCTCTATGAGGCGGGTAGCGTGCGGCACGAGCGTGCACGGGCGCGTGAAGTGTTTGACCTCAGCGGTGCCGGCGACACGGTCATCGCGACTCTTGGAGTGATGCTCGGTGCCGGCATGCCGTTGCACGAGGCCGTTGTTGTCGCCAATCGAGCGGCGGGAATCAAAGTGGGCAAGCTCGGCGCAGTTCCGGTCCATCCGGACGAGCTGCGCGAAGCGCTCGGGCAGAGATAGACATGTACTACGTAGTCACTGGCGCCGCAGGCTTCATAGGCTCGAACCTGGTGCGCGCGCTCAACGCCCGCGGCGAGACGCAGATCCTCGCCGTGGACGATCTGGAGCACGGCGACAAGTTCCGCAATCTGGCGGCCTGCGAGATCGCCGATTTTCTGGACAAGGACGAATTCCGCACGCGCCTCGCGGCG
>DASPXL010000008.1:0-7807 GCA_035637375.1 Burkholderiales bacterium | reverse complement strand
AAGCCCGGCCGGCATGTCGCGAATCGTGCGCGCCGTGATCGTGGTCGTGTGTCACTCTCGAATTCTAGCCGCTTTCGCCGCCGGTATACCTCAGGCCGGGGTACTCTGAATTGAGGCGACAGCGGATGCGTAGCGCGTGTCGGAAGCGAGAGGCCTGAGCGGCCCCCGTCCGCGCATGCGCTCGGCGCGCCGGGGATCGAGCGCCCGACCCTTCAGTGCATCAAGCAGCTCGGGTGCGCTCTGCGGCGCGTTGCAGAGCAAAACCATGTCGCAGCCCGCTGCGAGCGCCGTTTCGGCGCGCTGCACCACGCCTCCCGCGACGCTCGCGCCTTCCATCGAGAGATCGTCGCTGAAGATCATGCCGTCGAACCCCAAGCGCCCGCGGAGAATGTCCTTCAGCCACACCCGCGAAAATCCCGCCGGCCGCCTGTCCACCTTCGGATAAATCACGTGAGCCGGCATGATTCCGCCCAACCCGATCTTGATCAGCTCGCGGTAAGGCAGCAGGTCGGCGGCTTCGATCTCGCCGAGCTCGCGCTCATCCACCGGGACATCGACGTGCGAGTCCGCCTTCACGTAGCCGTGACCGGGAAAATGCTTGCCGACCGACGCCGTCCCGCCCGCGGTCGATCCGGCGACGAACGCGCCGGCGAGCGCCGCGATCACCTCGGGCTCGTCCGAGAAAGCGCGATCTCCGATGATGCTGCTCGAGCCGAAGTCTACGTCGAGCACCGGCGCAAAACTAAAATCGACTCCGTGCGCCCGCAGCTCCACCGCGACGACATAACCCGTCGATTCCGCGAGGGTCCGGGCCTGCGCTGCGCTGGCATCCCAGCGCTCCCCGAGCAGGCGCATCGGCGGGATGCGGGTGAACCCCTCCTGAAAGCGCTGCACCCGCCCGCCCTCATGGTCCACCGCAATGAGCAGCTCGGGTCGGCGCAGAGCGCAAATCCCGGTCGTGAGCGCGATGAGCTGCTTCGGGGACTCGAAGTTGCGCGCGAACAGGATCACGCCGCCCACTGAGGGGTGACGGAAGATCTCCTTCTCCTCCGGCGTAACCCGCAGCCCGGCCACATCCAGCATCACCGGGCCGAGCGTCATCTTTTCCTCCGGGCCTTCGGAGCGGCTCCCTCGACCACGACAAACGCGCAGGCCGCGCCGATTTCGTCGGTGAGCGACACGTGGACGTCCGCGATGCCGCGCCGCTTGAGAAGCGCGGCGAGCGGCTTGGAGAACTTGAGCGAGGGCTTGCCCGAACGGGCATTCTCGACCCAGACGTTGTGCCAGCTCACCGGAAAGTGGATTCCAGTCCCGAGCGCCTTGGAGAACGCCTCCTTTGCGGCAAAGCGTTTCGCCAGATAGGCGGCGGGTTTGCGGTGCCGGCGAAAGCGATCGAGCTCGGATGCCACCAGGATCCGCTCGGCGAAGCGCTCGCCGAAACGCTCGAGCGCGCGCTCGATCCGGGCGATGTCGCACAGATCCGTGCCGATGCCCAAGATCACTTTGCTTTTCCCTCCGCGCCGCGCCGGATGGCGTCCAGATATTGCCGCACGGCCTCGGCCAGGCCGAGCTCCAGCGCATCGGCGATCAGCGCGTGCCCTATCGAGACCTCCAGCACGCCGGGCACGGCGCGCAGGAACACCGGCAGATTGTCGCGGTTGAGATCATGGCCGGCGTTGACCCCCAAGCCGGCACGCTGCGCCGCGAGGGCGGCCTCCGCGTAGCGGCCGAGCATCGCCGCCCGATCCTTCGTGCAGAAAGCGCGGGCGTACGGCTCCGTATACAGCTCCACGCGGTCGGCGCCGAGATCCCGCGCCGCCGCCATCGCCTCCGGAACCGGGTCCATGAAGAGGCTCACGCGCGCACCGAGCGACTTCAGCTCCGCCACGATGGGCTCGAGCCTTGCGCGGTCCGCGGAAAGGTCCCAGCCGTGATCGGAGGTGAAAGCTCCGGTCTCATCGGGCACGAGCGTGCACTGCTGCGGGCGCACGTCGCGCACGAACTCGAGCAGGCCGTGAAACGGGTTGCCTTCGATATTGAATTCGGTGCCGGGCCGCTCGCGCAGGATCGCCGCGAGCTCGCGCAAGTCGTTCGCACGCACGTGCCGCCCGTCGGGGCGCGGGTGCACGGTGATGCCGTGCGCACCCGCGCCCAGCACGAGGTGCGCCGCCCGCTCCACGCTCGGAATTCCGATCGCGCGGGTATTGCGCAGCAGCGCGACTTTGTTGAGATTGGCGCTCAGCAGCGTCATTCGGTTTCCCTAGAGCGCGAGCAAATCCCTGAAGACCTGCCGGCTCCTGAGCGGCTGATATTCCAGGCGATGGTTGATGAGAGCGCGCATGAGCGCCTTCGCCTGCTGCTGCGTCTGGGGATCGGCATAGTCGTCGCGCGCCATATCGAGAAGCGTGCGGCCGGACACGAGCGGCTCGACCGCCGCGCCCTTGACCTCGATCGGTCCGCGCTCGGGATCGTAGGTGTAGGTCTTTGCAGGATCGACCGCGCTGCCGTTGGCGCTGTCGCGCTCGAAGCTCATGGCGTAGCCGAGCTCCTTGAGCAGCGCTTTCTCGAAGGAGCGCAGCGCCGGCGCCGAATCGGCCTCGGACGCGAGCCGCGCAAGGGCCTCCTGGTAGCGCAGAAACAGGGCGTCATGCGGGTCTTCGCGCGGCAGGAGGCGCAGCAGCAGCTCGTTCAGATAAAAGCCGCACAATAGGGCCTCGCCGCGCAGCAGCGGCAGCCCGCCGGTCCACTCGGCGCGGGCGAGCGTGCGCACTTCGCCCTTGCCGAACCAGGAGAGCGCCAGGGGCTGGAAAGCGAGCAACACGCCGCGCAGCGCCGATCGGGCGCCGCGCGCTCCCCGCGCGACCATGGAGATCCGGCCGAAGCCGCGGGTAAAGACCTCGACGAGCAAGCTCGTCTCACGATAGGCGTAGCCGTGAAGGATGAACGCCTCCCGGCTCTCCTGCCTGGTCCGCTCAGCCATAGCCGAGCCGTTTTACGCTGGCCTCGTCGTCGGTCCAGCCGCGGCGCACCTTGACCCACACTTCCAGATAGACCTTGCCGCCGAAAAGCTTTTCCATGTCGAGGCGGGCCGCGGTCGCGATGCTCTTCAGCTTCCCGCCGCCCGATCCGATGATGATCGCCTTGTGTCCTTCCTTTTCTACCACGATCGAGGCGTGGATGCGCCGCAGCTGCCCCTCCTCCTCGAACTTCTCGACCTCCACGGCGCAGCCGTAGGGGAGCTCCTCGCCGAGCAGGCGGAACAGCTTTTCGCGGATCAGCTCCGCCGCCAGAAAGCGCTCGTTCCGGTCGGTGAGGTCGTCCTCGCCATGCACCGCCGGTTGCTCCGGCAAGTAACGCTCGATCACGCGCATCAGCTCGTCGAGCCCTTTGCGCCTCCGCGCGCTGACCGGGACGACTTCGGCGAATTCGGCCTCCTTGGCGGTCTTCTCGAGAAACGGCAGCAGACGTTCCGGTTCGCTCGCGTCGATCTTGTTCACGACGAGAACGAGCGGCAATTCCGCCGGCACGAGTTTGAGGAGCGCCCGATCTTCGGCGCCGAAGCGTTCCGCTTCGACCACCAGCAGCACGACATCGATTTCATCGAAGGCCCCGCGAACCGCCCGATTCATCGCGCGGTTGAGCGCGTTGCCGTGCCGCGTCTGGAAACCCGGGGTGTCGACGAAAATAAACTGGGCGCTCCCGGTAGTGCGCACGCCGCGAAGGCAGTGCCGGGTGGTCTGCGGCTTGCGCGAGGTGATGCTGAGCTTTTGTCCGAGCAGGGCATTGAGCAGCGTGGATTTTCCGACGTTAGGGCGCCCGATCAGCGCGATTGAACCGCAGCGGAACGGCTCCGGGATCATCGCAATGCCGCCACTTTAGCGGCGAATCTGCTCGAAGGCGCGCAATGCCGCCTCCTGCTCCGCGGCCCGGCGGCTGCTCCCGCTGCCGGTGGTCCGCACGGAGAGCTCCGTGATCACGCACTCGACCTCGAAATTCTGGCTGTGCGCCGCCCCGCGGGTCGCGACCACGGAATATTGCGGCAGTGCGACCTTCCTCGCCTGAAGCAATTCCTGCAAAAGGGTCTTCGGGTCCTTCTCGAGCGTTTTGGGATCCAGGCCGGCGAGGAGCGGCTCGTACAGCCGCGCTATGGTCCCCCGGGCCGCCGCGAACCCGCCGTCGAGAAAAATCGCGCCGATCAGCGCCTCGAGCGCATCGGCGAGAATCGAAGGCCGCGCGAACCCGCCGCTTTTCAGCTCGCCCTCGCCCAGCCGCAGGTGATCGCCCAGGCCCAGCGTTTGCGCGACCTGGTGCAGGGCCTCCTGGCGCACGAGGTGCGCACGCAGCCGCGACAGGTCTCCCTCGGGCAGTGCGCCGAAACGCTCGAACAGCTCCGCCGCGACCACGCAGTTCAAGACGCTGTCGCCCAGAAACTCGAGGCGCTCGTTGTGGGGCGTGCCGTGGCTGCGGTGCGTGAGGGCTTGCGCGAGGAGCTCGGGCCGGGAAAAGCGGTACCTGATACCTTGTTGAAGCCGCTCCCGGTCCACGGATCCCGTCGGGGCGTGGGATGACTGCTCGGCGGAACCCGACGGGAATGCGCGGCTAATTGTTGCTGCTCGCCGCAAACTCGATCACGACGCTGACGTTGCCGAACAGGGGGATCCGCTTCGGATAGGCGAACGAGATCACGATGTCGTTGCCCTCCTTGGTGATCTCCAGGTCCTTGCCCGAGATCACGTCGATGTCGTCGATCTGCGCGCGCCGGTCGAATGCCTGGCGCACTTCGCCCACGGTGCCCTTGCCGGTGGTTTGCGCAACTCCAACGATCGCTTTTTTCACCGTGAAGTACTCGATGTAGGCGGGCGCGATCTTGAGGCCTCCTATCGCGACAAAGACGATGATGATGCCGATCCCCAGCATTCCGAGCACGGTAATGCCTCGCTGATTCCTCATAGATCCCCCATCAGTGAAATCCCCCGAAGCGCCGCAGCTCGCTGAAATTGAACCAGATGAAGAACGCCTTGCCGACGATGTTCTCGTCCGGCACGAAGCCCCACACGCGGCTGTCGGCGGAGTTGTCGCGGTTGTCGCCCATCATGAAATAGTGCCCGGGAGGCACGGCGCAGGCCACGCCTTCGTTATTGTAGTTGCAATTTTCCCGGAACGGGAACGCTCGCATGAAGGGGACCGCCGACGGAGCCTCGTCCTCTATGAGGATCGCGTGCTCGACGCCGCCCACCTTCTCGAGCAGCTGTCTGGAGTAGTGGATCCGCTCGCGATGCAGGTAATCGGAAGTCTGCCGGTGCGGCTGTTCCACGCCGTTGATGAAGAGCCGCTTGTTCGCGTAGACGATCTTGTCCCCGGGGACGCCGATCACCCGCTTGATATAATCGAGCGAGGGATCCTCGGGGAAGCGGAACACCATCACGTCGCCGCGCCTCGGCTCACCGACATTGATGATTTTCTTGTTGATGAGCGGAATCCGGATGCCGTAGGCGAACTTGTTGACCAGGATGAAATCTCCCACGACGAGGGTCGGCACCATCGAGCCGGAGGGTATCTTGAACGGTTCGACCAGGAACGAGCGCAGCAGGAACACGATGAGGATGACGGGAAAAAAGCTCTTCGGATATTCGATCCACCAGGGTTCCTTGTCGTCCCCGCGCTGTTTGCGGAAATAGACGGCGTCGGCCAGGGCAAACGCACCCGTGAAGAGCAGCAGCACGAACAGTATCATGGCGAAATTCATTTGCTCTCCACCTGAAGTATCGCCAGGAACGCCTCCTGGGGTATTTCCACCGTCCCGACCTGCTTCATGCGCTTCTTCCCCGCCTTTTGCTTCTCGAGCAGCTTCCTCTTGCGCGTCACGTCTCCTCCGTAGCATTTGGCCAGCACGTTCTTGCGCAGCGCCTTGACGGTCTCGCGCGCGATGATATGCGAGCCGATCGCCGCCTGCACCGCCACGTCGAACATCTGCCTCGGGATCAGCTCGCGCATCCGCGAAACGAGTTCCCGGCCGCGGTACTGGGCGTTCTCCCTGTGCACCATAAGCGAAAGCGCATCGACCCGCTCGCCGTTGATGAGGATGTCCAGCTTCACCATGTCGGCGGCGCGGTACTCCTTGAATTCGTAGTCGAGCGAGGCGTAGCCGCGGCTCGCGGATTTGAGCTTGTCGAAAAAATCCATCACCACCTCGTTGAGCGGCATCTCGTAGGTCAGCATCACCTGGCGCCCGTGGTATTGCATGTTGCGCTGCACGCCGCGCTTCTGTGTGCACAGCGTGATGATCGCGCCGACATACTCCTGCGGCACGAAGATGGTCGTCTCGATGATCGGTTCCCGGATCTCTTCGATCTTCGTCGGCTCGGGCATCTTGGCGGGGTTCTCGATGCGCGCGACCGTGCCGTCGTGCAACCGAATCTCGTACACCACGGTGGGAGCGGTGGTGACCAGCGCCATGTCGTATTCCCGCTCGAGGCGTTCCTGCACGATATCCATGTGCAGCAGGCCCAGAAACCCGCAGCGAAACCCGAACCCGAGCGCCTGGGAGGTTTCCGGCTCGTAGTGCAGCGATGCGTCGTTGAGCTTGAGCTTCTCCAGTGCGTCGCGCAGCGCTTCGTACTCGCTCGCCTCGACCGGATAGAGTCCGGCGAACACCTGCGGCTTGATCTCCTTGAAGCCCGGCAGCGGCATGGCCGCGGGACGATTCACCGAGGTTATGGTGTCGCCGACGCGCGCGTGCTGGAGCTCTCTCACTCCGGCCGTGACGAACCCCACCTCTCCGGCCGAAAGCCGCTCGCGGCCTCGTGATTTGGGGGTGAACACTCCGACCTGCTCGCACAAGTGAACCGCCTGCGTGGACATCAGCAGCAGCTTGTCCTTGGGCCGGATGATCCCGTCCACCAGGCGCACCAACATGATCACGCCGACGTAGTTGTCGAACCACGAATCGATGATCAATGCCTTCAGCGGCGCACCGGGATCCCCCTTGGGAGGCGGAATACGATGGATCACGGCCTCCAGAATATCGTCCACGCCCTCGCCCGTCTTGGCGCTCGCGCGCACCGCGTCTTTCGCCGCGATGCCGATGACGTCCTCGATCTCCTGGATGGCGCGCTCCGGATTGGCCGAAGGCAGGTCGATCTTGTTGAGCACGGGGACGACCTCCACGCCCTGCTCGAGCGCGGTGTAGCAGTTGGCCACCGTCTGCGCCTCGACGCCCTGGCTCGCGTCCACGACCAGCAAAGCGCCCTCGCATGCAGCGAGGGAGCGCGACACTTCGTAGGAAAAATCGACATGGCCCGGCGTATCGATGAGATTGAGGTTGTAGGTCCGCCCGTCGCGCGCGGTGTAATCGAGCGCCGCGGTCTGCGCCTTGATGGTGATTCCGCGTTCGCGCTCCAGATCCATCGTGTCGAGCACCTGCTCCGACATTTCGCGCTCGGGCAGTCCGCCGCAGCGCTGGATGAAGCGGTCCGCGAGCGTCGACTTTCCGTGGTCGATGTGAGCGATGATCGAAAAGTTGCGGATGTGCTGCATCGCGGCGTACAAAAAAGGGCGCCATTCAGCACCCTTTATCGGCCCCAAGACTTTGAATTTTAGCGTATTTCAGAGGGGTATGCAGCGGTCTTTGCAGAATCGCAATGGGCCGGGGGCGGATGAACCATCCGGCGCCAAGCCCTTTACCCAGGTACCGCCTCGCCCTTGACTGTGACGAACAGATTGCTCTCGCCGCGTCGCACGTGGAGCGTGAGAGTGGCGTTGCGCTCCAGCTGCGCGAGCAGCTTGTTGAACTGCTCGGCGGATCTCA
>DASPXL010000007.1:0-4352 GCA_035637375.1 Burkholderiales bacterium | reverse complement strand
CGTCGAAAAAAAATGGTTCATCCAGCTTTTCCGTGGGTCACCGAGGCCGGGTATAGGCGAGTCCCCGCAATGGAAATAGACAGCGATCTTGAAGTGGTCACGGTTACGAAACCCACAGGCATGCTTTTGTACGGTGGCGATCTTGGAATTTAACCCTTCTGCGTGGGCACGGAGGGATTCGTCACTATCACGTTGGGCGCGGTCGCCACCAAGCTGATCGGTGCGAAGTCTTTCTGCGGGTCGTAGTTGAGCTTGGTATACAGGCTGGGGCTGATCGCCAGCGGATTCGAGACCAACACGATGGTGTAACCGTCGGGCGCCTGCGCCGGTGCAGGCCATGGCGCGAGCGCCATCCCTGCCGCCAAGGGCAGCGCGCAGAGCGCCTGCAGAAGCTTTCCGCCCGCAGCCATGCGCGGGCTTCAGGCGTTCTCCGTGTGCTTCGGCGCTTCGGCCTCGGCGGCGGGCGTGCCTTCCTCGAAGAGCTGCGCCGGCGGCGCGTTCTTGCGCGCGTTGTGGTACGCCATGCCCGTGCCCGCCGGGATCAGCCTGCCGACGATGACGTTCTCCTTGAGACCGCGCAAATCGTCCTTCTTGCCCATGATCGCGGCCTCGGTGAGCACGCGCGTCGTCTCCTGGAACGAAGCGGCCGAGATGAACGAGTCGGTCGACAGCGACGCCTTGGTGATGCCGAGCAGCATGTAGCTGTAGGTCGCCGGCTTCTTGCCCTCGGCCTGCACCTTCTCGTTTTCCTCGAGCACGTCCGCGCGCTCGACCTGCTCGCCCGGGATGAAGCGGGTGTCGCCCGGGTCCTCCACCTGGATGCGCCGGAGCATCTGCCGCACGATGACCTCGATGTGCTTGTCGTTGATCCTGACACCCTGCAGGCGCAGGATGTCGTGCGGGTCGGCCGGGCCGTCGACGATGAACTCGCCCTTGTTGACGACCTGCCCGTCATGCGCCATGACGTGCTTGTCCTTCGGGATCAGGTACTCGTGCGAGACGCTCTCCAGATCGGTGATGACCAGACGCTGCTTGCCCTTGGTGTCCTTGCCGAAGGACACCGTTCCCGTGATCTCGGCGAGCAGCCCTGCGTCCTTGGGCGAGCGCGCCTCGAAGAGCTCCGCCACGCGAGGCAAACCGCCGGTGATGTCGCGGGTCTTGGAGGTCTCCTGTGGAACGCGCGCGAGCACCTCGCCCACCTGCACCTGCTGGCCGTCCCTCACGGTGATGAGCGAGCCGACCTGGAACGTGATGGTAATGGGATGGTCGGTGCCCGCGATGCGAATCTCCTCGCCCGACTCGTTCAGCAATTTCACCTGCGGGCGCAGGCCCTTGCCAGCGGCGGCGCGGCGCTTGGGATCGATCACGACCAGCGTCGAGAGGCCCGTCACCTCGTCGATCTGCTTGGCGACGGTGACGCCTTCCTCGATGTGCTCGAAACGCACGATGCCGCCGTGCTCGGTGATGATCGGGCGGGTATGCGGGTCCCACGAGGCGAGCGTCTGCCCCGCCTTGACGGGCTTGCTGTCGGCTGCGAGAAGCGTCGCGCCGTAAGGCACCTTGTGGCGCTCGCGCTCGCGGCCGTTGTCGTCGGTGACGAGCACTTCGCCGGTCCGGGAGATCACCACCTTCTCGCCCTTCGGGTTGGTGACGTAGCGTATCTGCGGCGTAAAACGCACGGTGCCGTTCGACTTCGCTTCGACCTGGTTCGCCGCTGCGGCGCGCGAGGCCGCTCCCCCGATGTGGAAGGTGCGCATGGTGAGCTGGGTTCCCGGCTCGCCGATCGATTGCGCCGCGATCACGCCAATCGCCTCGCCGACGTTGACGAGCGACCCCCGGGCCAGATCGCGCCCGTAGCACTTGGCGCAAAGGCCGAAGCGCGTATCGCAGGTGAGCGGGGTGCGCACGCGTATCTCATCGACGCCCAGCGCCTCGATGTTTTCGACCTCGTCCTCGTTCAGGAGCGTCGCGGCGTTGTAGAGCACTTCCTGGGTTTCAGGGTGCAACAGATCGGAGGCCGTGACCCGGCCGAGAATGCGCTCCCTAAGCGCCTCGACCACTTCGCCCCCCTCGACCAGCGCTTTCATCGCTACGCCGTTGGTCGTGCCGCAATCGTCTTCGGTGACCACGAGATCCTGGGTCACGTCCACCAGGCGCCGCGTGAGATAGCCCGAGTTCGCCGTCTTCAGGGCGGTGTCGGCGAGGCCCTTGCGCGCGCCGTGCGTCGAGATGAAGTATTGCAGCACGTTCAGCCCTTCGCGGAAGTTGGCGGTGATCGGCGTCTCGATGATCGAGCCGTCGGGCTTGGCCATCAGGCCGCGCATGCCGGCGAGCTGCCGGATCTGGGCTGCGGAGCCGCGGGCGCCGGAGTCGGCCATCATGTAGATGGAGTTGAACGACTCCTGCTTGGCTCTTTGACCCTTGCGGTCGGTGACGTCCTCCGAGGAAAGCTGGTCCATCATCGCTTTCCCGACCTGGTCGCCGGCGCGGCCCCAGATGTCCACGACCTTGTTGTAACGCTCGCCCACCGTCACCAGGCCCGAGGTGTACTGCGACTCGATTTCCTTCACTTCGGTTTCCGCCGAGGCGATGAGATGGTGCTTCTGAACGGGCACGAGCATGTCGTCGACGCAGATCGAAATACCCGCGCGCGTCGCGATGGTAAAGCCCGCCTGCATCAGCTTGTCGGCGAAAATCACCGTTTCGCGCAGCCCGCAGCGGCGGAAAGACGCGTTGATGAGCTTGGAGATCTCCTTTTTCTTGAGCGCCTTGTTGATCAATTCAAAGGGTAGGCCCACGGGAAGAATTTCCGAAAGCAGCGAGCGGCCGACCGTGGTCCGGTGGCGCACGAGCCTTTCGATCTTTTCTCCGCTCGGGCCGAATTCGGCTTCGCGGATGCGCACCGTGACCCCCGCATGCAGCTCGACCTTCCCGGAGTCGTACGCGCGCGCCACTTCGGTCACGTCGGCGAACACCATGGCTTCGCCCCTGGCATTGATGCGCTCGCGCGTGGCGTAGTAGAGCCCCAGCACGATGTCCTGCGACGGCACGATGATCGGGTCGCCGTTCGCGGGCGAAAGGATGTTGTTCGAGGCGAGCATGAGCGTTCTCGCCTCCATCTGCGCCTCGAGCGACAGCGGCACGTGCACGGCCATCTGGTCGCCGTCGAAGTCGGCGTTGAACGCCGCGCACACCAGCGGGTGCAGCTGGATCGCCTTGCCCTCGATCAGCACGGGCTCGAAGGCCTGGATACCGAGGCGGTGCAGGGTCGGCGCCCGGTTCAGCATCACCGGGTGCTCGCGGATCACCTCTTCGAGGATGTCCCACACAACGGGCGTCTCGGCCTCGACCTCGCGCTTCGCGGCCTTGATGGTCGTGGCGATGCCCTGCATTTCGAGCTTGTTGAAGATGAACGGCTTGAACAATTCGAGCGCCATCTTCTTGGGCAGGCCGCACTGGTGCAGCTTCAGCTGCGGGCCCACCACGATCACCGAGCGGCCCGAGTAGTCGACGCGCTTGCCGAGCAGGTTCTGGCGGAAGCGCCCGCCCTTGCCCTTGATCATGTCGGCGAGCGACTTCAAGGGGCGCTTGTTGGCGCCGGTCATCGCCTTGCCGCGGCGGCCGTTGTCGAGCAGCGAATCCACCGCCTCCTGCAGCATCCTCTTCTCGTTCCTGACGATGATCTCGGGCGCTTTCAGCTCGAGCAGGCGCTTCAAGCGGTTGTTGCGGTTGATGACGCGCCGGTACAGGTCGTTCAGGTCGGAGGTCGCGAAGCGCCCCCCGTCGAGCGGAACCAGGGGCCTCAGCTCCGGCGGCAGCACCGGCAGCACTTCCATGACCATCCAGTCGGGCTTGATGCCGGATTTCTGGAACCCTTCCAGCACCTTGAGGCGCTTGGCGAGCTTCTTGATCTTGGTGTCCGACCCGGTGGTCTCGAGCTCCTTTCTCAGGTTCTCGATTTCACCGGACATGTCCAGGGCGCGCAGCAGCTCGCGGATGCCTTCGGCACCCATCAACGCCTTGAAATCGTCGCCATGCTCCTCGATCTTGGCAAGGTAGTCCTCCTCCGAGAGGAGCTTCGCGCGCTTGATCTTCTCGTCGTTGACCATGCCGGGGTCGGTGACGACGTAAGCCTCGAAGTAAAGGACGCGCTCGATGTCCCTCAGCGTCATGTCGAGGACGAGCCCCAGCCGCGAGGGCAGGCTCTTCAGGAACCAGATGTGCGCAACCGGGCTCGCGAGCTCGATGTGCCCCATGCGCTCGCGGCGGACCTTGGCGAGCGTCACCTCGACGCCGCACTTCTCGCAGATCACCCCGCGGTGCTTCAGGCGCTTGTACTTGCCGCACAGGCA
>DASPXL010000006.1:0-3937 GCA_035637375.1 Burkholderiales bacterium | reverse complement strand
TCGTCGGGACGCTCGGCCGCCGGAATGATGTCGGCGGGCACGAGCTTCGCGCGTCCACTTGGCGTGGGAAAGTGATCGGTGAACACCACGCGCTCGCCCGGGTCGCCAACCTTTTCGCACGGATAGGTCACCGCGCTCTCGGCTTCCAGCCGCTGCCACGTGATGCCGGCGATCGAGGGCATCGCTTTGCGCATCTCGGCGAACACCTCGCGCGGATGCGTGTAGCGCCAGTCGAGCCCGAGCCGCTT
This sequence comes from Burkholderiales bacterium, assembly GCA_035637375.1. GTDB lineage: Bacteria > Pseudomonadota > Gammaproteobacteria > Burkholderiales > SG8-39 > VBDM01. Next base: position 3,689 of record DASPXL010000006.1, on the reverse strand, counting down.
CGCCATCTCCACGATGATCCACAAGTCCTGCCGCGCGTCACCCGGCGGGTTCAACGCCTGGCGTCCGAGCTGCACCAGCCGATCGGTGTTGGTGAACGTGCCGGTCTTCTCGGGAAACGCGGAAGCGGGCAGCACGACGTCGGCGAGATACGCGGTCTCGGTCAGGAAGATGTCCTGCACGACCAGCATCTCGAGCTCGGCGAGCGCTTGCCGCGCATGCTGCACATCGGGATCGGACATCGCCGGGTTCTCGCCCATGATGTACATGCCGCGAATCTCGCCCGCATGCACCGCGTCCATGATCTCGACCACCGTCAAGCCGGGCTTCGGATCGAGCGATGCACCCCACAGCGCTTCGAACTTCGCGCGCGCGGTGGGATCGTCGACGCGCCGGTAGTCCGGATACATCATCGGGATCAACCCCGAGTCGGACGCGCCCTGCACGTTGTTCTGCCCGCGCAGCGGATGCAGCCCCGTGCCCGGACGGCCGATCTGGCCGGTCAACATCGAAAGCGCGATCAGGCAGCGCGCGTTGTCGGTGCCGTGCACGTGTTGCGAGATGCCCATGCCCCACAGGATCATCGAGGCCTTCGACCTCGCAAAAAGACGCGCCACCTCGCGAATCGTCTCGGCGGGGATGCCGCAGACCGGCGCCATCGCCTCGGGGCTGTAGGCCGCGACGTTGCGCTCGAGCTCCTCGTAGCCGCTGGTGCGATCGGCGATGAACCGCACATCGGCGAGCCCCTCCTCCACGATCGTGTGCATCATCGCGTTCAGGAGTGCCACGTCGGTGTCCGGCTTGAACGGCAGGTAGTGCGCGGCATGGCGGGCCAGCTCGGAGCGGCGCGGATCGGCCAGGATCAGCTTCGTGCCCTGCCGGGTCGCGTTCTTGATCCAGGTCGCCGCCACCGGATGGTTCACCACCGGGTTTGCGCCGATCAGGAGCACCACTTCGGCTTTGAGCACATCCATCACCGGGTTCGAGACCGCCCCCGAGCCGATGCCTTCCAGCAGCGCCGCCACACTGGAGGCATGACAGAGCCGCGTGCAGTGATCGACGTTGTTCGATCCGAAGCCGGTGCGAACGAGCTTCTGAAAGAGATACGCCTCCTCGTTCGATCCCTTCGCCGAGCCGAAGCCCGCGAGCGCCTTGGGACCCTTCGTGTCGCGGATGCGCTTCAACGTGCCGCCGGCGAGCGCAAGCGCCTCTTCCCAGCTCGCTTCGCGAAACACCGACAGCGGATTGGCCGGATCGACGGTGAAGTCCGCCGTCTTCGCCACGCCGGGCTTGCGGATCAGCGGCTTGGTGAGCCGATGCGGATGCGCGGCGTAGTCGAAGCCGAAGCGGCCTTTGACGCACAGCCGGCTCTCGTTTGCGATGCCGTCACGGCCTTCGACCCGAACGATCGTGTTGTCCTGCACGTGGTAGGTCAACTGGCAGCCCACGCCGCAATACGGGCACACCGAGTCGACCGTCTTGTCCACCGGTTGCAGGTAGGCGTTCTTCGCCGGCGCCAACGCTCCGGTCGGGCATGCCTGCACGCATTCGCCGCAGGCCACACAGGTCGATACGCCCATCGGGTCGTCGAGATCGAACACGATCTTCGAAGCGGCACCGCGAAACGCATAACCGATCACGTCGTTCACCTGCACTTCGCGGCAGGCGCGCACGCAGCGCGTGCACTGGATGCAGGCGTCGAGGTTCACCGCCATCGCCGGATGCGAGACGTCCGCTGCCGGTTGTCGACGGCCCGGGAAACGCGGCTCGCCGATGCCGAGCGCCTCGCACCACCGATCGAGCTCGGAATCGGGCTTGTAGGAGCGCTGCGGCATGTCGGAGGCCAGGAGCTCGAGCACCATCTTCTGCGAGTGGCGCGCGCGCTCGCTTGCGCTTTGGACATCCATGCCGGGCGCGGGTGCGCGACAGCACGACGGCGCCAGCACGCGCTCGCCCTTGATCTCGACCATGCAGGCGCGGCAGTTGCCGTCCGCTCGCATGCGCGGCGTGTAGCAAAGGCGCGGGATGTCGCCACCCAGACCCAGCCGGTCGGCGGCTTGCAGGATCGTCTCGCCGGGCGCGGCGACGACGTCGCGGCCGTCCAGGCGGAACGCGACGCCGCTCACTTCGAGGGGCAGCGGCGCGTTCATGCTTCGAGCTCGTGCGGGAAGTACTTCACCACCGAGGCGATCGGGTTCGGTGCCGCCTGGCCGAGCCCGCAGATCGACGCATCGGCCATCGCACGCGAGAGCTCGTCGAGCAACGGCAGGTCCCATTTGGGCCGGCTCATCAACTGCACCGCCTTGTCCGTTCCCACCCGGCAGGGCGTGCATTGGCCGCACGACTCATCGGCGAAAAAACGCATCAGATTGAGCGCGGCGTCGCGCGCCCGATCGTGCTGCGAGAGCACGATCACCGCCGCCGAGCCGATGAAGCAGCCGTACGGCTGCAGCGTGTCGAAGTCGAGCGGCACATCGGCCAGGCTCGCCGGCAGGATGCCGCCCGAGGCACCACCGGGCAGGTAGGCGTAGAGCGCGTGGCCGGGCAGCATGCCGCCGCAGAACTCGTCGACCAACTCGCGCAGCGTGATCCCCGCCGGCGCGAGATGCACGCCGGGCTTGCTGACCCGTCCCGACACGCTGAAGCTGCGCAGTCCCTTGCGCCCGTTTCGTCCCTGGCTCGCGAACCACTCGGCCCCGCGCTCGACGATGTCGCGCACCCAGTAGAGCGTTTCCAGGTTGTGCTCGAGCGTGGGGCGGCCAAAAAGCCCCACCTGCGCGACGTAGGGCGGGCGCAGCCGCGGCATGCCGCGCTTGCCTTCGATCGACTCGATCATCGCCGACTCTTCGCCGCAGATGTAGGCACCGGCACCGCGGCGCAGCTCGATCGTCGGCAGCGGCCCCGGCGCATCGGCGGCGAGCGCGGCAAGCTCTCGGCTGAGGATCTCGCGGCAGCCGGCGTATTCGTCGCGAAGGTAGAGATAGACCGCATCGATGCCCACCGCCCACGCGGCGACGAGCACCCCTTCGAGGAAGCGATGCGGGTCGCGCTCGAGGTAGTAGCGATCCTTGAACGTCCCCGGCTCGCCTTCGTCGATGTTGACCGCCATCAGACGCGGCGCGGGTTCGGCGCGCACGATCTTCCACTTGCGCCCGGCCGGAAAGCCGGCACCACCCAGGCCCCGCAGCGACGAGCTTTCGAGCGTTGCGATCAGCTCGTCGGCGCTGCGCTTGCCCTCGAGGCACGCACGCCACAAGGCGTAGCCGCCCGCAGCACGATAGGCTCCGTAGTCGACATAAGGCTCGACGTCGGCTTCGGTGAGCTTCGCCGCCACCGCGGCGCTGAGCTTCTCCACGCTCGCGTTGTCGATCGGATGACGGCCCACGACCGCCGCCGGCGCATGCTCGCAGCGGCCGATGCACGGTGCGCCGAGCACACGAACCTCGGCTCCGAACGTGCGCTTCGCCGCGGCGAGCAGCGCTTCGCCGCCGGCCATCGCGCACGACAGCGTCTCGCACACGCGCACGGTGACCCGCGGCGGCGCATCGTCGCCTTCCTTCACCACGTCGAAGTGGTGATAGAAGCTCGCCACCTCGTAGACTTCGGTCATCGCGAGCTTCAGCTCCTGCGCGAGCGCGACCAGATGCGCGGCCGAAAGCGCGCCGTACGTGTCCTGAATGCGGTGCAGGTA
>DASPXL010000005.1:0-6001 GCA_035637375.1 Burkholderiales bacterium | reverse complement strand
TCCCGGCTGCGCACGCCGCGAATGCCTTTGCCGCGCAGCCGGAATACCTTTCCCGACTGGGTCTCGGCGGGGATCCTGATCCTTGCCGAACCGTCCAGCGTCGGGATTTCGATGTCTCCGCCGAGGGCCGCCGTCGCGAAGCTGACCGGCATCTCGCAATGCAGGTCGTCGTGGTCGCGCTGGAACACGGGGTGAGGCTTGACCTGGATCTGCACGTAGAGATCGCCTGCCGGACCGCCGTTCACCCCGGGCTCGCCTTCTCCCGAGAGGCGAATGCGGTCGCCGTCGTCGACTCCCGCCGGGATTTTCACGGATAGCGTTTTTTGCTTCTTTACGCGCGCGGCGCCGTGGCAGCTCGGGCAGGGTTCCGGGATGATTTTTCCGGTCCCGTGACAGCTCGGGCACGTTTGCTGGATGGAGAAAAATCCCTGCTGCATGCGTACCTGGCCGTGCCCTTCGCAGGTCGGGCAGGTTCGCGGCTTGGTTCCGGGCTTGGCGCCCGAGCCCTTGCAGGTTTCGCAATCCTCGTACGTCGGAATTCGAATCCGGGTTTCGGTGCCGCGCGCCGCCTGCTCCAGCGCGACCTCGAGGTTGTAGCGCAAGTCGGCCCCGCGGTATACCGAGGAGCGGCCGCCGCGCGCCTGGTTGAAGATGTCGCCGAAGATATCGCCGAACGCGTCGGCGAAGCTCGAGAATCCCGCGCCGGCGCCCGCCATGCCCGCCTGCGGATCGACTCCGGCGTGCCCGTAACGGTCGTAGGCGGCGCGCTTGTTGGCGTCGGTCAGGACTTCGTACGCCTCTTTTGCTTCCTTGAAAAGCTCTTCGGCCCTGGGGTTGTCCGGGTTTCGATCCGGGTGATGCTTCATCGCGAGGCGCCGATAGGCCTTCTTGATCGACTCCTCGTCCGCGTCGCGGTTGACGCCCAGCACTTCGTAGTAATCCCGCTTCGCCATCGCTCGGCTCTTTCCTTGCTGGATGCGCAAAGGCCGAGTTGAGCTGCGCGCTTGCGCGTCAGCTCGAACTCGGCCAGTTAAGGCGGCGCGTCGTCGCGCCGCTCTTAACCCTTCTTGTCCTTGACCTCGGTGAATTCGGCGTCGACGACGTTGCCCTCATCGGGCTTGCTCGACGCCTTGGCCTCCTCGCCGGCCTGGGCGCCTTGAGCCTTCTGCGCATCGGCGTACATCTTCTCGCCGAGCTTTTGCGCCGCCTGCGCGAGCGCCTGCGCCTTGGCGTCGATCTGCGCCTTGTCGTCGGACTTCATCGCCCCTTCGGCGTCCTTGAGCGCGGCCTCGATCTTCGATTTTTCGTCCGCCCCGAGTTTTTCGCCGTATTCCTTGAGCGACTTTCTTACCGAGTGGACCAGCGAGTCGAGCTGGTTGCGCGCCGTCACGGTCTCGAGTTGCCTCTTGTCCTCGGCGGAGTGCGCCTCGGCATCCTTCACCATGCGCTGGATCTCGGCCTCGTTGAGTCCCGAGCTCGCCTTGATCGTGATCTTGTTTTCCTTGCCGGTCGCCTTGTCCTTGGCGGACACGTGCAGAATGCCGTTCGCGTCGATGTCGAACGTGACCTCGATCTGGGGCATGCCCCGCGGCGAGGGCGGAATTCCCTCGAGGTTGAACTGGCCGAGACTCTTGTTGCCCGCGGCCATGTCGCGCTCGCCCTGCAGCACGTGGATCGTCACCGCCGACTGGTTGTCATCGGCGGTCGAGAAGACCTGCTGCGCCTTGGTGGGAACCGTGGTGTTCTTCTGGATGAGCTTGGTCATCACACCGCCCAAGGTTTCAATACCTAGAGACAGCGGTGTCACGTCGAGGAGCAGCACGTCCTTGACATCGCCCTTGAGCACGCCGCCCTGAATCCCGGCCCCGACCGCGACCGCTTCGTCGGGGTTGACGTCCTTCCTCGGCTCCTTGCCGAAAAAGTCCTTCACGGTTTCCTGGACCTTGGGCATGCGCGTCATCCCGCCCACCAGGATCACGTCCTCGATGTCGGAGACCTTGAGCCCGGCGTCCTTCAGCGCAATGCGACAGGGCTCGACCGTCTTCTCGATCAGATCCTCGACCAGGCTCTCGAACTTGGCGCGGGTGATCTTGATTGCAAGGTGCTTCGGCCCGCTCTTGTCCGCGGTGATGTAGGGCAGGTTGATCTCGGTCTGCTGGCTCGAGGAAAGCTCGATCTTCGCTTTTTCCGCGGACTCCTTCAGACGCTGCAGCGCGAGCACGTCGTTTCTGAGGTCGATGCCCTGTTCCTTTTTGAACTCGTCGCAGAGATAGTCGATCAGGCGCTGGTCGAAGTCCTCGCCGCCGAGGAACGTGTCGCCGTTGGTCGAGAGCACCTCGAACTGGTGCTCGCCTTCGACCTCGGCGATCTCGATGATCGAGATATCGAACGTGCCGCCGCCAAGGTCGTACACTGCGATCTTGCGGTCGCCCTCCTTCTTGTCCAGGCCGAACGCAAGCGCGGCCGCCGTCGGCTCGTTGATGATGCGCTTGACCTCCAGTCCCGCGATGCGGCCGGCGTCCTTGGTCGCCTGCCGCTGCGAGTCGTTGAAGTAGGCCGGAACCGTGATCACGGCCTCGGTGACTTCCTCGCCGAGATAGTCCTCGGCGGTTTTTTTCATCTTGCGAAGAACCTGCGCCGAGACTTCGGGCGGCGCGATCTTCTTGCCGCGGATCTCGACCCAGGCGTCGTTATTCTCAGCCTTGACGATCTTGTAGGGCATCAGGTCGATATCCTTGTGCACTTCCTTTTCGTCGAAACGCCGGCCGATGAGGCGTTTCACGGCGTAGAGCGTGTTCCTCGGGTTGGTGACCGCCTGCCGCTTGGCCGGCGCGCCGACGAGGATTTCCCCGTCCTCCATGTAAGCGACGATGGAGGGCGTGGTGCGTGCGCCCTCGGAGTTCTCGATCACCTTGGGCTTGCCGCCCTCCATGATCGCGACGCAGGAGTTGGTCGTGCCGAGGTCGATTCCGATGATCTTTCCCATGGCCTTTCCTTTTGAATTTTCTGCAAATAAGCTTGCAACCGATATGGGGATCAATCCCTTGAGTTCAAGCTTGGGCGTCCTTGGGCCCCGCGATGGTCACGAGCGCCGGCCGAACCACCCGGTCGTGCAGCGCGTAGCCTTTCTGCAGCACGTTGATCACCGTGTTCGGCTCCTTCTCCGACGGGAGCATGCCGATGGCCTGATGTCGGTGCGGGTCGAACTTTTCCCCGACCGGGTTGATCTCCTTGAGATTGGCCTTCTCGAATACCGCGCTCAACTGCTTCAAGGTCAGCTCGACCCCGCTCTTCAGAGTCTCAAGGGCGGCGGAATCCGCGGCAAGCGTCGCTTCCAGACTGTCCTTGACGGGAAGCAGCTCGGCGGCGAGGGACTCGATCGCGTACTTGTAGGCGTTTGCGAGCTCGATCTGCGTCCGCTTGCGGATATTGTCGGCCTCGGCTTTGGCCCGGAGCCAGGCGTCGTGGTGCTCCTGCGCCTTCAGCTCCGCCTGTCGCAACAGCTCCCCGGTGTCGGGGGCAGTTTCGGTCTTGGGTTCCCCACGTGGGCTGTCCGCGGACTGCGTCGCCGGCGCGGACGTATCGACCGGGTCATCGCCTTCGGGAGCCGATTGGATGGGTGGGTCCGGGTTAGGCATAGATTCTCCGCAAGATAATCAGGTCAACTTGGGTTATCCGGCGAGATTTCAAGACCGGTAGCGCACGCCGCGGCCAGTCAGGTGTCTGCGCCTTTGCCGAGGGCCCGCCTGCGGCTCTCTTCGGTCCGGGCTTTGGCGGCATGGGGACTCCAGGACTCGCTGACCCAGTCGCCGAGATGCTCGCGTGCAATGGCGGCCAGGGCGCGGATCCAGTCGTCGCGCTCGTTCAAGCAGGGCAGCAGATGAAATTCCCTGCCGCCCGCGCCGAGAAAGATTTCCTTGCCCTCGATGCCGATTTCCTCCAGCGTCTCCAGGCAATCGGCCACGAAACCCGGGCAGATCACGTCCAGGCGGCGAAGGCCCCGCCGGCCGCAGTCCGCCAGGGCCGACGCGGTATAGGGCTTGAGCCATTCCAGGCGCCCGAAGCGCGACTGGAAAGCGATCTGCCAGTGGCTGTCGGCAAGCTCGAGCGCCTCGGCGAGCAGGCGCGCGGTCTTCTGGCACTCGCAGTGATAGGGATCGCCGCGGGCAAGCGTGTAGCGCGGCAAACCGTGGAAGCTCATGAGCAACTTGTCCGGGCGGCCCGACTGCCGCCAATGCTCGCGCACCAGGTTCGCGAGCGCCTCGATGTACGCGGGGTGGTCGTGAAAGTGCTTAACCAGCCGGATTTCGGGCACGTTCCGGACGCGCTTCATGAACGCCGCGACTTGATCGAGCGCGCTCGCGGTGGTGCTCGCCGCGTATTGTGGATACATCGGGAGCACGAGGATGCGCTCGCAGCCTTCCGACTTCAGGCGCTCGAGCGCGCCGGGGATCGAGGGCTCGCCGTAGCGCATGGCGAAATCGACCGCAAACGGCGAGCGGACCTCCAGCCCGAAGTAGCCGCGCAGCAGGCGCGCCTGCCGCTCGGTGTGCGCCCTCAGGGGCGAGCCGTCCTTGGACCAGATGCGGGCATACCTCTGCGCCGAAGCCTTGGGCCTCGCGTTGAGGACGAACCCGTGCAGAACCGGCAGCCAGAACGCGCGGGGAATCTCGATCACGCGCGGGTCGGACAGGAACTGCTTCAGATATCGGCGCAGAGCTTGAGGCGTCGGCGCATCGGGCGTGCCGAGGTTGACGAGCAGGATCGCCGCCCTGGCGAGCGCGCCGTGCTGGTATTTCGGCTCAGGGAGAAAACCGGGCATGGGGCGCGCGCGCCCCTAGTGCTGCGACAGCGCGGAGGACAGCAGCTTGGCGGTGATGTCGACGATCGGGATCACGCGCTCGTATGCCATGCGGGTCGGGCCGATCACGCCCACGGTGCCGACCACCTGCCCGTCGACTTCGTAGGGCGCGGTGACCACGCTGCATTCGTCGAGCGTCGCGATCCCGGATTCACCGCCGATGAAGAGCTGCACTCCCTGGGCACGGGTGCTGAGCTCGAGGATCTGCATGAGCAGCGTCTTCCTTTCGAACAGCTCGAACAACTCGCGCAGCCGGGACATGTTCGAGGCGAGATCGTGCGAGTCGAGAAGATTCCTCTCTCCGGATATGACGTAGTTCTCGGTGGACTCCGACAAGGCCGCGCTGCCTGCTTCGAGCGCCGCGGTCATGAGCTGTATCATGTCTTCCCGGAGCTGCTTCAGCTCGTCGTGGACGCGGCGGTGGATCTCCTCGAAAGTCAGGCCGGCGTAATTCTGGTTGAGGAAATTCGCCGCCGTGGTCAGCTCGGAAGGCGAGTAGGTCTTTTCCGTGAACAGAATGCGGTTTTGCACGTCGCCGTCCGGCGTGACGATGATCAGCAGGACGCGCTTGTCCGAAAGCGCCAGAAACTCGATGTGACGGAAGGCCGGGGTCCTGCGCTTGCTTGCGACCACGACGCCCGCGAAGTGGGTGAGCTCGGAGAGCAGCTGCGAAGCCGCGCCGATAAGGCGCTGCGGGTGATCCGCGTGCAGGTTGACTTCGAGCTGGCTGATCTCGACCCGATCGAGGGGCTTTACCGTGAGCAGCGTGTCGACGAAAAACCGGTAGCCGCGCGGGGTGGGAACCCTTCCCGCCGAGGTATGCGGGCTCGCGACGAAGCCGAGCTCCTCGAGGTCGGCCATCACGTTGCGGATCGTGGCCGGACTCAGATCCAGCCCGGAGAAGCGCGACAGCGAGCGCGAGCCCACCGGCTCGCCTTCGGCGATATAGCGCTCGACCAGGGTCTTGAGCAGGATCTGCGCGCGACGGTCCAGCATAGGTCGCGATTCTACAGAATCGGCTCGATTTGCGGTTTTGCTCGGGAGATTTCGCACCGGCTTTTTGTCACTTGTGCATGGTCATGATTTAATGGCGGTATGTCCGCTTTCAAGACGATCGCCCTGATAGGCCGCTACAACTCC
>DASPXL010000004.1:0-2181 GCA_035637375.1 Burkholderiales bacterium | reverse complement strand
CGCGACGGTTGCCGACGACGCGGTTCATCCACTCCATGTTCTTCTCCATGCGCGTCACCACCGCCGGCCATTCGGAGGCGGTGTGGCGCCGCGGGTCCGGCAGCACGTGGCACTGCCGGCAGGCGAGCTTGAACGACCGGCCTTCGGGAAGGTCGACGGCCGGATATCTTTTGGGATCGAGCGCGCGCTGGCTGTATTTTTGCAGATAGGCGAGCAGGGCTTCCGCCTCCGCCACGGTCGGGGCCTCGACGCCCGCCATCATCTCGCGCATGAGCTCGCCCATGTTGCCCCTGCCTCTCATGCGCACGACCATGCGCTCGAAAACGGCCGGCCATTTCGCCGCATGATGCATCGCCGGATTGGGCAGGTTGTGGCACTGCACGCAGTACTGGACGACGAGGCGCGCGCCGCGCGATTTCCGCTCGGGGAGCTGCCGCGGCTCGAAAGTGGGCGGGAGGATGCGCTCGAGCATCGGCCCGTGAGGGCTCTCGGCCCAGCGCCTTTTGGCCTGCTCGAGAAGCTGCGCGGAGTCCTGGGCGAAGGCGGCCGTCGCTGCGAGCGAGGCGGCGAAAAGCGCGGCGAAGTGCATGCCGGAATTATACTGAGCAGCGGCAATTCGCCCGCGCAAGGGCCGCGGGTCCGCGCGACCCTTTTCCATTTTCCCCGGAGGCAGCATGGGCAATCCCGCATACGACGCAGTAATCATCGGTACCGGCCAGTCGGGCAAGCCGCTTGCGCTCGCGCTCGCCCGCGCCGGCTGGAAGGTCGCGGTGATCGAGCGCGAGCACGTCGGCGGCACTTGCATCAACGTAGGCTGCACCCCGACCAAAACGATGGTCGCGAGCGGTCGGGTTGCGTATCTCGCCCGGCGCGCAAAAGACTACGGCGTCAACGCCGGCCGCGTCACGGTGAACATGCGCCGGGTGGTCGATCGCAAGCGCCGCATGGTCGAGAGCTTCCGCAATTCCGGCCAGGAGACGCTCGAGAAAACCGCCAACCTCGAACTCATCTTCGGCGAGGCGCGATTCAAGAACGCGCGGCGCGTCGTCGTGGAACTCAAAGGCGGCGGAACGCGCGAGCTGGAAGGCAAGCGCATCGTCGTCAACACCGGCGGCCGGCCCGCGGTACCGCCGGTCCCCGGGCTCGACCGGATTCGCTTCCTGGATTCCTCGATCATCATGGAGCTCGCCGAGCTGCCGAGGCACCTCATCGTGCTCGGCGGCGGCTATGTCGGCCTGGAGTTCTGCCAGATGTTCCGCAGGTTCGGTGCGCGCGTGACCATCGTCAACCGCGACCCGCGGCTGATTCTGCGCGAGGACCCCGACGTCTCGGCCGAGGTCGAGAAAATCCTGAAGGAGGACGGCATCGAGATTCTCAACTCGACGCAGGTGACGCTTCTTGAAAAGACCAGAGCGGGCGTGCGCGCGGTGCTCGAGACCGGCGAGGGCACAAGGAGAATCCCGGGAAGCCATCTGCTCCTTGCGCTCGGCCGCGTTCCAAACTCCGACCGCTTGAACCTCGGAGCGGCCGGGGTCGAGACGGACAAGCAGGGATTCATCAAGGTGAATTCGCGGCTGGAGACCAACGTGCCGGGCATCTGCGCGATCGGCGACGTCAAGGGCGGCCCGGCTTTCACGCACATCTCCTACGACGACTTCCGCATCCTGCGCGAGAACTGGCTGAACGGGGGGAATGCGACCATCGATGGGCGCATGGTGCCCAACTGCATGTTCATCGATCCGCAGCTCGCCACCGTCGGCTTGAACGAGACCGAGGCGCAGAGACGCGGCCTCGACTACCGCGTGGCGAAGCTGCCGATGACGGGCGTCGCGCGCGCGCTCGAGACGAGCGAGACGCGCGGCTTCATGAAGGCGATCGTGGACAAGAAAACCGAGCAGATCTTAGGCTGCACCATCCTGGGGATCGAGGGCGGGGAGATCATGTCGATGCTGCAGATCGCGATGATGGGCAAGCTTCCCTATACGGCGATCAAGGAGGCGATCTTCGCCCACCCGACGCTCGCCGAGTCGCTCAACAACCTCTTCATGACGCTCGACCCGCGCTGACGCGCGCGACGGAGCTATCTTTTCGGCGCGCCGGCGGCTTCCTTTTCCATCATCGGCTTCATCTCGCGCGCTTTTTTCTCGGCCGCCTTCTTCACGTCGCCCTTCTTCATGTTCT
>DASPXL010000003.1:0-2551 GCA_035637375.1 Burkholderiales bacterium | reverse complement strand
CCCGATTTTCCGGGAGTTCCCACCATGGCGGAGGCGGGTTTCCCGGGCTTCGAGGAGACGGCGCCCTGGGTGGGCGTGCTCGCTCCCTCCGGCACGCCCGAGGCGATCGTCGGCCGCTTGAGCGGGGAAATGCGCAAGTCGCTCGCGAGGCGCGAGACACAGGAGCGGATGAAGGCGCTCGGCGCGGTGACCGTCGCGGACACGCCCGCCGAATTCGCCGCGTTTCTCAGGAAGGACCACGAGCGCTGGGCGCGCGTCATCAAGGCCTCGGGAGTGAAAGCGGAATGAGCACGGCGACTTACTTCTTCGTAAAGACCGACTTCGGGACCATGCAGTGCACGCCCTTGCGCACGTCGACGACCATCGAGACGGGCGATCCACCGGCCCGAGCGCGCCGCCCTTGCATGTATACAGTCCGGCCGGGTACGGGCAGGCCGACTTGACAAGAGGTAAATCACCCCTATATTATTCATATATGAATAAACGCCGCACCCGCATCCACCACAGCCAAGGCGAGAAGGACCGCCAGCTGATGTTTTCCCTTATCTACACCGGGCACGCCGTCGAGCAGCGCCTCGAAGAAGCCTTGGCGCAGGTGGGGCTGTCGCTTGCGAAGTTCGGCGCGCTGACGCACCTCGTGGAAGCCGGCGAGCCGATCAGCCTGAGCGAATGCGCCGCGAAGATGACCTGCGTGCGCTCCAATATCACCCAGCTCGTGGACCGGCTCGAGGCGGACGGGCTCGCGAAGCGCGTCGAAGATCCGAACGACCGCCGCGCGGTCAGGGCGGCGGTGACTCCGCTCGGCCTGGAGCGCCAGGCTGCGGGCGCGAAGGAAATGGCGAGAGTGCAAGCCGAGCTTGCCAAAACGCTGAACGGCATCGATCACGGCGCGCTGCAGCGCGCGCTTTCAATCATCAAATAGCGATTTTTTTTCGCAAAATGATACATATATGAAAAATACAGTCGAGAACTCATTCCCATTCATCACCCGGGAGACCCCCATGAAAAACATCTTGTTCGTCTCGAGCAGCCCGAGCGGCTGGAACTCCTATTCGCACCAATTCGCGAGCCATATCGTCGACGATCTGAAAGCGCGTCACCCCGGCGCGAAGGTGGTCGTGCGCGACGTGGCGAAAGAGCCCTTGCCGCATGTCGACGCGGCCTTCGCCACCGGCCGGGCGCTGCCGCCTGAGAAGCGCAGCCCGGCCGAGGCCGAGGCGCTCGCTTTGTCGGACATCTTGCTGGCCGAGCTCGAGGCGGCCGATGTCCTTGTCCTCGCGGTTCCCATGCATAACTTCGGCGTGCCCTCCACCCTGAAAGCCTGGATCGATCACGTGGTGCGCCCCGGGCGCGCGTTCTCATACTCGGAAAAGGGTCCCGAAGGGCTCCTCAAGGGCAAGAAAGCGGTCGTCGTCGTCGCGCGCGGCGGCGTCTACTCCGAAGGACCGGCGCGGCAGTTCGATTTCCAGGAGCCTTACTTGCGCGCCGTCCTCGGGTTCATCGGAATCACGAACGTTCGCGTCGTGCGCGTCGAAGGCATGGCCATGGGCGAGCAGGCGCTCAAGAACGCCATGGCGTCCGCAAAAGCGCAATCGGAAAAGATCGTGCGCGAATTCGCGCAACTCGACAGCTCTCCTGACACAACGTTGTCAGGAGCCCTGGCTTAGGCTCGGGAGGAGATCGGCCATGACCACTTTCCGCATCTTTCTCAAGAACGGCCTCTACTGGGCCGCGATTCTCCTGTTGCCGGGCGCCCTGATCGGCGCGCCTATTCTCTGGTGGCTCGGCCATCGCAGCGCGAAGTCGATCAAGACGTGATGAAACAGTACATACATACGAGGACTGAAGACCATGAAGATCAGGGAATTTTGTTTGCCGGCCGCCGCGGCGGCGTCGATCGCGATCGTCTCCGCCTTGCTCAGCGGTTGCGAGCAGGCGGCGTCGCAGCCGCAGGGACGCGTGCCGCCCGAAGTCGCGGTCGTCGCGGTGCAAGCGCAATCGGTGCCGGCGGCCTTCGAGTACGTCGGCCAGATCGCCGGCTCGCGCGAGGTCGAGGTGCGCGCCCGGGTCACGGGCATCGTCCTGAAGCGCAATTACCGCGAGGGCCGGCCGGTCGCGCAGGGGCAATCGATGTTCACCATCGACCCGGCGCCCTTCGAGGTCGCGGTCGCCCGCGCCGAAGCCGCGCTGGCGAGCGCCGAGGCGAGATTCGCGCAGACCAGGCGCAACAGCGCGCGCTTGAAGCCGCTTTTTGAGGCGAAAGCGGCGAGTCAGAAGGATTACGACGACGCGGCTTCCGCGGAACAGATCGCGGAAGCGGAGGTGAAGACCGCGCGCGCCAATCTCGCCGACGCGCGGCTCAACATCGGCTACACGCGCGTTGAAGCGCCGGTCAGCGGAATCGCCGGCCGGACGCTGCGCTCCGAAGGGACCTGTGTGTCCGGGCCGGACGTGCTGCTCACCACGGTATCGCAGATCGATCCGATCTACGTCCTGTTCGGCGTCTCCGACGAGGAGCGCCTGAAGCTCGCCCGCGAGGCCGACGCCGGAC
>DASPXL010000002.1:0-1995 GCA_035637375.1 Burkholderiales bacterium | reverse complement strand
CGCCCCGCCGAGCGCAGGATATAGGCGGTCTTCTCCCTCCACCGCACCGGTATGATCAATATGCCGAGCCGGTCGGGCTTGAATTCCTCCGGGAAGGGGCTCTGCGCCTGCAGCCACCCGCAGATGAAGTTCCGGCACGGGTCGCTTGGACGGCGCTCGTAGATGGTGCAGCATCCCTCGCCGCGGAAGTGGCACGGCCGGCCCGGGTACATCTCGTGGCCGAAGACCGTGCCCTTGACCCAGCCGTCGCAGCAGGCGGTGCAGGTGCCGCATTGTCGCGCTCCCGCGGCTGTCGTCCGCGCCGGGACCTGCTCGAGCGGCACCACCGCGCCGCAGCACTTCTTGTACTTCTTCCCGCTGCCGCAAGGGCAGGGGTCGTTTCGTCCTATAGCCATCGGAGAAGAGTCTAGCGCATGCGCCATGTCGGTCTGCTTCGAGCGCCTTAAAGAAGACCGGGAATCCAGCGCTTCACGCGGGCGAGATACTCGCGGTAGGGATCTCCGAAGAGCGCCGCGAGGCGCGCCTCGTCATCGCGCACGCGGCGATGGAACCACGCGAGGTGAAACGCGAACACGCCCGCGGCGATCCACGAGTGCAGCGCGAGTACGAGCCCCGCAAGAAAAATCAGGTGACCTAGATACATCGGATTGCGGCAGTAGCGGTATGGCCCGCCGACCACGAGTCGCTCCGGGGGAATCGAGAGGCCGGGCCCGCCGCCGCCTTCGCGCGAACGGAAGTTGCCGACGAGGCGGTATTGCAGGTAACCCCATGCGAGCAGCGGCAGCGCCCACGGATCGATTTGCGGCAGGCCGCGCTGCAGCGCGGCTTCGGCGGCAAAGAGCGCGACCGGCCAGGCGACAAACGTGCGGTTCGAAGTGCTCCGCAGCCACCTCGCGGCGCCGGAGCGGCTCACGCTGCTGCGGCCTCGGTCCTCGGCATGAACAGGATGAAGAGATTCGCGGCGACGATCGTCCCCGCGAGAAAGGCGAACGTCGCGGTCAGCCCGTAACTGTCGGCGACCAGCCCTCCGAGGAGCGGCCCGATCGAGGAGCCGAGCGCCTGCGCGCCGAAGAGGACCCCGATGCTCGTCCCTCCCATGTTCCTGGGCGTGCTCTCGAGCAGCCACGCCTGCAGGACCGGCCGGATCGCATAGAGGAAGAAACCGAGGACCGCGACGAAGAACACGAACGCGAGCGACTTGCCCGCCAGCGCCATGAAGACCAGCACCACGGCGGTCATCGCCATGCTCGTCATCATCACGCTCTTGCGGCCCATGCGGTCCGACAGGTGCCCGGCGACGGGCGCCGCGGCGAAGCCCGCGGCCTGCAGCGCGAACATGCAGGCGCCCACCCAGAAGGGCGAATAGCCCATTTCGTACGCGAGATACACGGGCAGGAAAGTGAGCAGCGCGTTCTGCGTCATCGAGCGGAACGCGGAGCTGGTCGAGAGCAGGATCAGCCCGCGATTGCGGAACAGCTCCGGCAGGCCGCGGAAATAATCGCGCAGGGACTGCGTGCCCGAGTCGCGCGAAGCCTCCCGCCTGCTTCCGCCGAGCTGCAGCGTGCCGAGGAAGACGAAGAGGAGGAGCGCGATCACGGCCCCGGGAACGACGTTCAGGACCACCACCTCGCGCCAGGAGAGCACCGCGAGCAGCGCCCCCACGACGACGGGCGCGACGGCGTCGCCGACGTTGCCGCCCATGCCGTGCAGCGAGAGCACCAGGCCCTTTCTCTCGGGAAAACGGCGCGCGAGCGTGGGGATCGCCGTCGGGTGCCACAGGCTGTTGCCGAACCCGACGAGCGCCACGCAGCCGAGCAGCATCAGGTAGCTGTGCGTGAATCCCATCAGCAGATACGGGAACCCCACCCAGAAGAGCGAAGTGGCCATCAGAACGCCCTTGCGGCCGACCGTGTCGACCAGCACGCCCCCCGGGACGTTCGCCACAGCCCCGGCGACGTACTGGCAGGTCATGATGAGGCCGATCTGGCTGTAGGA
>DASPXL010000001.1:0-2741 GCA_035637375.1 Burkholderiales bacterium | reverse complement strand
GCATCCAGGCCGGGGAGCGCTTCTCGAGGAAGGCGCGCACGCCCTCCTTGCCTTCGTCGGACGCCCGGGCGCGGGCGATGCGCCCGGCCATATCGGCGATCAGCTCGGGCGTGATCGGCCGCCGCGCGACCGAGCGGATCAGCTCCTTGGCCGCCGCGTGCGCTCCCGGCGCGCCCTGGACGAGCTCGCCCAGGATCGAGTTCACCGTCGCATCCAGCTCCTCGGGCCGCGCGAGCTCCTGCACGAATCCGATGCGATAGGCCTCCGCCGCGGTGAAACGCTCGGCGGTGAGGAAATACCGCTGCGCCGCGCGCTCCCCCATCGCCGCGAGGACGTAGGGACTGACGGTCGCGGGGGACAGTCCGAGGCGCACTTCGGACATGCAGAATTCGGTGTCGGTGGAAGCGACGGCGATATCGCAGGCGGCGGCGAGCCCCATGCCTCCCGCAAACGCGGCGCCGTGGATGCGCGCGACGGTCGGCTTCTTCAGCGCGTGAAGGCGGTTGAGCATGGCGCCGAACGCCATGGCGTCCTTGCGGTTTTCATCGAAGCCGAGCTCCGCCATTTTTTTCATCCAGTTCAGGTCGGCGCCGGCGCAGAACACCTTCCCGTGGCCGGCGAGCACCACGGCGCGCACCTCGGGATGCGCTTCGAGCTCGCCGAACGCCGAGGTCAGCTCCGCGATCATGGTCTCGTTGAAGGCGTTGCGCACCTCCGGCCGGTTGAGCCAGAGGACGGCGACGCCCTGGCCCGTTTGAATTTCGATGGTCTTGTAGTCCATTCTTTTCCCTTCTCAAGCTTGCGGCTCGATCACGATCTCGGTGCGGACCGAATTGGCGATGAAGCACCGCTCGTGCGCCTTCTCGTGCAAGTCGCGCAGCTGCTCCGCGCTCGGCGGGGCGCCGCCGAATACGACCGATGGACGCAGCGTGACGCGCGTCATCGCCATCTTGCCGTCGGCATTCTTGTCCAGCACCCCCACGGCGCGATCGGTGTAGCGATCGACGACGAGCTTGCGGTTCGCGGCGAGATGCAGGAACCAGAGCATGTGGCAGGAGGCGAGGGACGCGACGAACGCCTGCTCGGGGTCGACGCCGGCCGAGCGGGGCGCCGTCGCGGGAATGTTTTCCGGGGCGGCGCCGGCGGGATATTCCAGGCCTTGCGCCAACCTCACGCGATGCGACCGGTTGTAGGTGGCGTAGGCAAAATCGGGCGTCGTCCTCTGCCATTCGACGGTCGCGGAATGCTCCGACATCGACTCCCCCGGATCTACATCCTGAAAACGCCGAACCGGCTGTCCTCGACCGGCGCGTTGAGCGAGGCCGAGATGGCGAGCGCGAGCACCCGGCGCGTCTCCTCCGGGGCGATAAGGCCGTCGTCCCACAGTCTCGCCGTCGCATAATAAGGGTGTCCCTGGCGCTCGTACTGTTCGAGAATTGGGCGCCTGAATTTCTCTTCTTCCTCCTTGCTCCAGGTCCCGCTTTTCGCCTCTATTGCGTCGCGCTTGACCGTCGCGAGGACCGAGGCCGCCTGCTGTCCGCCCATCACCGAGATCCGGGCGTTGGGCCACATCCACAAGAAACGCGGCCCGAAGGCGCGGCCGCACATTGCGTAGTTCCCCGCGCCGAAGGAGCCGCCGATGATCACGGTGAACTTGGGCACGCGGCTGCACGAGACCGCGGTCACCATCTTGGCGCCGTCCTTGGCGATGCCGCCCGCCTCGTATTTTTTTCCGACCATGAAGCCGGTGATGTTCTGAAGAAAGAGGAGCGGCACGCCGCGCTGGCTGCACAACTCGATGAAGTGCGCGCCCTTCAGCGCCGACTCCGAGAACAGGATGCCGTTGTTCGCGACGATGCCGACCGGATAACCCCAGATCCGCGCGAATCCGGTGACAAGCGTCGCGCCGTACTCCTGCTTGAACTCGTCCAGCTCGCTCGCATCGACGATACGCGCAATCACTTCGCGAACGTCATAAGGCTTGCGGGTGTCGGCGGGAATGACCCCGCTCAGCTCTTCGGCGGGATAAAGCGGCTCGGACGGCTCGCGCAGCGCGAGGCTCACGTTCTTCGTCCGGTTGAGATTGGCGACGATCGCGCGCGCGATGGCGAGGGCGTGAGTGTCGTTCTGCGCATAGTGGTCGGCGACACCCGATTGCCGGGCGTGCACCTCCGCGCCACCGAGCTCCTCAGGCGAAACGATTTCGCCGGTCGCGGCTTTGACGAGCGGCGGCCCGCCGAGAAAAATCGTTCCCTGTCCTTTGACGATGATCGTCTCGTCGGACATCGCCGGAACGTAAGCGCCGCCGGCGGTGCACGATCCCATCACCGCGGCGATCTGCGGAATGCGCTCGGCCGACATCACCGCCTGGTTGTAGAAGATCCTGCCGAAGTGATCGCGGTCGGGAAAGACGCTGTCCTGCTCGGGCAGGAACGCCCCGCCCGAGTCGACGAGGTACAGGCAGGGAAGCCGGTTCTGCAGCGCGATTTCCTGCGCGCGCAGGTGCTTTTTCACGGTCATCGGGTAATAGGTCCCGCCCTTCACGGTGGCGTCGTTCACCACCACCACGCATTCCTGGCCGGAAACGCGGCCGATGCCGGTGATGATGCCCGCGCCCGGCGCCTCGTCCTCGTAGATGCCCAAGGCGGCGAGCTGCGAGAGCTCGAGGAAGGGCGAGCCCGGATCGAGCAGCAGGCGCAGGCGCTCGCGCGGGAGCAATTTCCCGCGGGCGAGGTGCTTTG